>JBKJXG010000186.1:0-2770 GCA_046716525.1 Solirubrobacterales bacterium | reverse complement strand
TCCGCGGCCGCTACGCGTCGGCCCGCCTCACCGTGCCAACGCGCCTGCTCTTCGGCAGCGACGATCGTGCGCTGGCGGCCGTCCTCACCGGGGGTTACGAGGATCACGCCGACGACATGAGCGTCGAGCTCGTTGCGGGCTGCGGTCACTTCATCGCCGACGAGCGCCCCGACCTCGTCGCTGAGCGCGCCCTCGCCTTCTTCTCCTCCCAATAGGCTGAGGCCGTGAAACAGCTCGCAGACGGCGTCTGGCAGCTCAGCGGCTTCCCGCCGAACGCGATCAACGTCTACCTGATCGAAGACGTGCTGATCGACGCCGCCACCCGCTTTGAGGGCGGGCGCATCCTCAAGCAGCTTCGCGGTCGATCCGTCACGGCCCACGCCCTCACCCACGCACATCCCGATCACCAAGGCGCCAGCCACCGCATCTGCACCGAGCTCTCGATCCCCTTCTGGGTCGGTGCCGGCGACGATGACGCCGCAGCCGATCCGAGCCTGATCGGCGAGCGTCAGCCCAACCACCCCGTCACCCAGTTCTTCGTCAAGACCTGCACCGGTCCCGGCCACCCGGTCGATCGCGTCCTGCGCGAAGGCGACGAGGTTGCGGGCTTCCAGGTGCTCGCCACCCCCGGGCATTCCGCCGGCCACATCACCTTCTGGCGCGAGTCCGACCGCGTTCTCGTCGCCGGCGACGTTCTCAACACCGCCGACTCGCTGACGATGATCCCCGGCCTGCGCGAGCCCAAGCGCTTCTTCACCCCCGACCCCGAGCAGAACCGGCTCTCGCTCAAGCGCCTCGGCGAGCTCGAGCCCCGCCTCGTGCTGGTCGGCCACGGCCCGCCCTACCGCGACACGAAGAACTTCGTCGACTTCTCCGCCTCGGCCTGACGGCCTAGGCGGACCCGGTGCTCAGAGCCGTTTCGGCTTCCTCCGCCTCGACCGCACGCGCCACGGCGCAGGCGGAACCAATCGTCTCCAGCATCTCGCGGACCTCACATGGGTTCGAGCCCAGCGCGGGCAGGAAATCCTCTGCGATGCCGCGCGCGTACACCGGCCACATTTGCTCGAGCATCTCCTCGCCGGCGTCGGTGAGCCCGAGGTAGAGCGAGCGCCGGTCGCCCGGACATAGCAGGCGCTCGACCAAGCCCTTGTTCTCCATGCGATCGATCAACCTGCTGAGCCCGCTTGTCGACAGCAGCACCTGCTCGGCGACCTCGACCTGGCGCAGCCTGTGATCAGCAGCGTCTCGAAGCGCCGCGAGCACGTCGTACCAGGTCAGGGGCGGTAGGCCAGCGTCGTCGAGGTCGCGGCCGATCCGCCGCAGCATTGTCGAGTGGGCGCGCAGGAATGCACGCCAGGCGGCGAGCTGGTCGTCGCCAATGCTGGGGCTGGGGCTGGGGTTGGTCGTCTGGTGTCTCATCTCGGCCGCCATCTGTGGAACCTATTTTTGCACATAACTGTTGACACTGCAACGATATCCTGGTAAGTTACTTGCAATAGCAACTATTGTAGTTGCAACCGCTCAAGAAGCCAATTCCAACAGAGGAGCCGCAAGATGACTACAGCAACGCTCAGCGACGTTCAGATCGCAGACGGCACGTGGACCGTCGACTCGCTCCACTCCAACGCCAACTTCGAGGTCGACCATGCCGGGGTCTCCGTCTTCCGCGGCGCCTTCAAGCCGGTCGACGCCAAGCTCACCGTCGCCGGCGATGAGATCTCGCTCGAGGGCGGCGTCGCCGTCGAGTCGATCACGATCGACGATGAGAACCTGCGCCCACACCTGCTCTCGCCCGATTTCTTCGATGCCGAGCGCAACCCGCAGGTTCGCTTCCGCTCGACTGAGATCTCGGGTGACGCCGACAAGGTCCGCGTCCAGGGTGAGCTCGAGATGGCCGGCGTCGCCCTGCCCGTCGAAGCGACCGGTCGTCTACGCGGTCCGATCGCCCTGCCCGGCGGAGGCGAGAAGCTCGCGCTCGAGCTCGAGACGACGATCGACCGCACCGCCTTCGGCATGGTCTGGCAGATGGAGCTGCCCGACGGCGGCGACGCGCTCGCCAACGACGTCCACCTCCTCGTCACGCTCGAGTTCGATCGCAGCTGATGCGGATCCTCGCCATCTCCGGCAGCCTTCGCGCCGGCTCTCACAACTCGCGCCTGCTCCGCCACCTCGCGGAGCGGGCGCCGACGGGCGCCGAGATCGAGATCTGGGACGGCCTCAAGTCGATCCCGCCGTACGACCAAGACGACGATGGCGACGTCGCACCGCCACCGGTAGCCGCGCTGCGTCGCGCGATCGCGACGGCCGACGCGCTGCTGATCGCTACGCCCGAGTACAACTCGTCGATTCCCGGTGTGCTCAAGAACGCGATCGACTGGGCTTCGCGTCCGCGAGCAACGACACCGCTTCAAGGCAAGCCGGTAGCCGTCATCGGCGCCACCACCGGCAGCTTCGGCGCCGTATGGGCTCAGGCCGAAACGCGTAAGGCCCTGGCGTCCGCCGGCGCCAGGGTGATCGGGCTAGACCTGCCCATTGCCAAAGCGCACGAGGCATTCGACGACGACGGCTCGCTGCGCTCTGCCGACCACGACGATCGCATCGGCGAGATTCTCGATTCGTTGGCCGTCGAGGTCGAGACCGACCTGGCAATGGCCACAGCCTGATCGTTCACTCAGCGCACCGCTGCGCGTGCCGCGTCGAGCGCTGGTCGCGTTCGAGGCTCTAGCTGACGGCGGATTCGAAGCCACCAGCCGGAGAAGCCGAGATTCGC
>JBKJXG010000185.1:0-5043 GCA_046716525.1 Solirubrobacterales bacterium | reverse complement strand
ATCGGCTCGGGGGCGGGCATCCGCAACCCCTACAACCTCCGGATCATCGTCGAGTCCGCCGCCGTCCCCGTAGTGCTCGACGCCGGCATCGGCACCGCCTCGGATGCGACGCAGGCGATGGAACTCGGTTGCGACGGCGTTCTGCTGGCGAGCTCCGTCTCGCGCGCTGCCGACCCCGAGCGCATGGCGCTGGCGATGCGCCGTGCCGTCGAGGCCGGCTACGAGGCGCGTCGCGCCGGGCGCATTGCGCAGCGATTGCACGCCGAGGCGTCGACCAGCGATGAGGGCATCGCCGAGCTCGGCCGCGACAGGCCGGCGACGATCGAGTGACTAGATATAGATTGCGCGGAGGTGAGTGGAACGAGTTCGGCAGCAGGCGTGGTGCGGCTTGACGTCCGACCGACCGCGTTCGGTCGCGAGCCGCGGCGGGTAGGAAGCGAGCCATGGCGAAGCTAGTGCTCGGACCCCTGTTGCGCTACGTCGGCGAGACCGAGGCCGTGATCTGGGTCGAAACCGAGGAGGAGTGCGAGGTCGAAGTCCTCGGGCACACCGACAAGACCTTCTCCGTCTGCGGTCATCACTACGCGCTGGTCATCATCGATGATCTCAAGCCCGGCTCGACCAATCCTTACGAGGTCGCGCTCGACGGCGTCAAGCGCTGGCCCGAGCCTGACTCCGAGTTCCCGCCGAGCGTGATCAGGACGATCACCGAGGGCGAGGAGCTGCGTCTGTGCTTCGGTTCGTGTCGCGTCTCGATCCCTCATCACACGCCCTATACGCTGCCCAAGACCGACGATCCGTGCGGCCGCGAGTTCGACGCCCTCTACTCGCTGAGCAAGGAGATGCTCGACGCCGAGGTCGAGCGCTGGCCGCACGCCCTGATGCTGCTCGGCGATCAGGTCTACGCCGACGAGGTCTCGCCCGAGACGCTCGCGTTCATGAAGACGCGCCGCGACATCCGCACGCCGCCCGGTGAGGAGATCAAGGACTTCGAGGAGTACACCCGGCTCTACCGCGAATCGTGGTCTGATCCTCACATCCGCTGGCTCTATTCGACCGTCTCGGTCTCGATGGTCGTCGACGACCACGATGTCTCCGACGACTGGAACATCTCTCAGGCCTGGGTCGAGGATATGAAGGAGACCGAGTGGTGGCCCGAGCGCGAATGTGCCGGCATCGCCTCCTACTGGCTCTATCAGTTCGTCGGCAACCTCTCACCGCAGCTGCTGCGCGAGAGCGAGCTGCTCGAGGCCATCCGCGATGCAGACGACGGCCTCGAGATCCTCGAGAGCGTCGCCGACGACGAGCGCGGGCTTCGCGACGGCGCCCAGTGGAGCTTCTGCCGAGACTTCGGCCAGGTGCGAATGATCGTGCTCGACTCGCGCATCGGCCGCGTGCTCGAGGAGGGCCGGCGCTCGATGCTCTCCGACGGGGAATGGCAGTGGCTGGAGCGAAACCTCGAGGGTGAGTTCGAGCACGTGTTGATCGGGACCTCCGATCCATTCCTGCTGGCCCCCGGGCTGCACTACCTCGAGCGCTGGGGCGAGGCGCTGTGCGGCGGAGTTTGGGGCCCGCGGGCCGCCGAAGTTGGCGAGAAGCTGCGACGCGCGCTCGACTTCGATCACTGGGGCGGCTTCGGCGATTCCTTCGTCCGCCTCGCGGGCCTGCTGCGCAAGAAGGGTGCGGGTGAGCTCGGGCCCGCTCCGGAGTCGATCACCCTGCTCTCTGGCGACGTCCACCACGCCTACCTCACGGCGGTCGCGTTCCCGCGCTCGGCCAAGGTCGAATCGCACGTGTGGCAGGCGGTCTGCTCGCCCTTTCGCAACGCGCTCGACGATCGCGAACGCAAGGTAATCGGGTTCTGGAATGGTCGGGGAGGCGAGGCGATCGGCCGCACACTGGCGCGCCTTGCCGGCATCCGCTCCGATCCGATCCGCTGGCGCGCCCTCGAGGGCCCCTTCTTCGACAACCAGGTCGCGACCCTGACCTTCAACGGCCGCGAGGGCGAGATGAAGCTCGAGCGCACGGTGGGAGATCCCGAGTCAGACACCCGGGAGCTGCACACATCGTTCAAACGCTCGCTGGTCGACTAGAGCCGCCCGTCCGGCTAACCGACCGGCGGCCCTCCAAGAACGAGAACGTCGACGAGCAGGACCAGGGCAACGGTGGCTACAACGACGCCGAATCCATGCGCGAGGGCGCGTTCGGGCAAACGACGGCCGAGCGAGCTGCCAGCCAGTGCACCTGCTGCTGCGGCCCCCGCCAAGATCACCGTCAGCCCCCAGTTGGGATTCGCTCCTTCGGCAAGGTGGCTGGCCAATGCCGCAAGCCCGGTCAAGGTGATGATCGCCAACGAGGTCGCGATCGCCTTGCGCATCGGCACCGCAAGCAGGATGGTCAGCGCGGGAACGATCAGAAAGCCGCCGCCGACGCCGAAGAAGCCGGTCATGACGCCGACGCCGAGGCCGGCTGCCGTAGCTACGAGCAGGCTCGCACGAGGACACTCCCCAGGGCCATCCTCCACAGCCGCCTGTTCGCTGCCGCGGCGATAGGTCATTACCGCGGCCGAGAGCATGACCGGGATGAAAAGCAGGATCTGGGTCCGAGCGTCGACTTCGGCGCTGGCGAGAGTGCCCAGATATGCGCCGAACGCCGCCGGCAGCGAGAACACAATCGCAACTTGCCGGCACAACTGCCCGTCGCGCGCCTGCGAACCGGCGCCGACCGATGCTGCGACCGCGACGACGACCAGCGAAGCCGTCGAGGCCGGACCGACGCCCTCATCGAGTACGTAGACGAGCACCGGGAGGGCGAGAATCGCGCCGCCCCCGCCGACCGTTCCCACCACAAGCCCAATCGCCAAGCCGAACGGGATCGCGAGAAGGATCTCCATATCGCTACTCAATTATCGTCCCAGCTTGATGTGCACACGAGGGGAGCATCGTGATGGTTGACGGCTCAGCGGCGCGATGATCTTTCGCCAGATCATCCACGACGACCTCGGCTGCGCCTCGTATCTGATCGGCGACGAGAAGGCCGGCCTGGCGGCGGTTGTCGATCCACGATTCGAGATCGACGAGTACCTCGAGCTCGCCCGCTATTTCGGCGTCTCGATCGAGCACATTCTCGAGACGCATAACCACGCCGACCATGTCTCAGGCCATGGCCGCCTCGCCGCAGCAACCGGGGCGACGATCTACATCCATCGCCAAGCCGAACCTGCTTACGAGCACGAGCCGATCGACGACGGCTTCGAGCTCGAGGTCGGCCGGATCCTGATCCGCGCTCTGCACACACCAGGCCACCGCCCCGAGCACAGCGCGTTCACCCTCATCGACCGCAGCCGCGGCGACGAGCCGTGGGCCGTGCTCACAGGCGACACCCTGTTCGTCAACGACGTTGCTCGTCCCGACCTGGCGATTGAGGAGCGCGAAGGCGCTCGCGGCATATTTCGCTCCCTCAAAGGCAAGCTCTTGATCCTTCCCGACGAATGCGAGGTCTGGCCGGCGCATCTCGGCGGCTCAATGTGCGGTGGGCCTGGGATGGACATGAAGATCTCCTCGACGATCGGTTTCGAGCGCCTTCACAATGCCGCGCTCGCGATTGAAACAGAGGCGGAGTTCGTCGAGCAGGCGGTGTCGAAACTGGGACCGCAGCCCCCCAACTTCGAGGCGATCGTGGAGCTCAACACGGGTCCGCTAGTGACCGAAGGAGCCCAGGTACTGCCTCTTGCTCCTCGCCAGGTCGAGCAGAAGCGAGCGGATGGAGCGTTGATCGTCGACGCCCGCACAGATCAGCAGTTCGACGACGCCCACATAGCCGGTGCCGTTTGCATCCCGATGTTGAACGCCGGCTTCGGCTCGAAGCTGGCGTGGCTTGCGCATCGAGGTCAGGAAATCGTCCTCATCGGTCGTGACGACGAGGATGGCCGCCGCGCGGCGCGTCTCGCCGTAGCGGTCGGGATCTCGAGCTTCGCCGGCTTCCTTGGCGGTGGGATGACGAGCTGGCGTCAGGAGAGGCGAGAGGTCGAGCGAATCGAGCGGCTGCCACTCGACGAGCTCGAGGCGCGGCTCGAAGACGGCGAAGTTCAGCTTCTCGATGTGCGCGAACGCTCGGAGTGGGAGGCCGGCCATATCCCGGGCTCTGCATCCCTACCGTGGCATGACATCGATCGCCGTCCGGACGTGCTCGAGCAGTCACGGCCCGTCGCCGTGATCTGCGGTTCGGGGCAGCGCGCCGCGGTTGGCGCCAGCCTGGTGCAGCGTTTCGGGGCCGCAACGGTGATCCACGTGATCGATGGCGGGGTGCCGAAATGGCAACGTCTCGGCTTACCGATCGAGAAGGGCTCGCCCTGAGCTGACAACGAGCCTGCCGAGTAGCTAATGCGAGATCCAGGCGTCTCGGTCCTCGGCCAGGGCGACCACGGGCTTCGCCAACTCACCCTTGACGAGGTCGGCGATCGAGACTGCCTCCAAGACCGAGCGCATCGTTTGGCGCAATGCGATCCACACCGTTTGCAGGGGTTCGGCCACTCCCACGTACTCGAGCGTCTCGGGGCGGTGGTTGCGCACGCTTGCCAGTGGGCCCTCCACTGCCCGCATCACATCGGCGACGGTGATCTCTTCCGGCGGACGGCTGAGCCAGTAGCCGCCGTCTGATCCGCGCTGGCTTTCGACGAGACCGGCGTGGCGCAGCTCGGAAAGGATGCTCTCGAGGAACTTCGGCGGGATCTGCTGCGCGGCGACGATCGTGTCGCGCTTGACAGGATCGCCGCCCCCGGCGGCCAGCTCGATCACAGCCCGCACTCCGTAGTCGGCTTTTGCGGTGACGCGCATTGCCTGAATCTCTACCAGCAACGGCGGAAAGCAACTGCCCCGGCGGTGTGCTGAGCCGCTTCAGAGCTCCGTGGCGAGCCTGCTACTCTGCCGCGCTCTTCACTATTCTCAAGTAATCCAATCAAGAAAGGTTACAAACTAAATGACTCGATTCACGAAGAAGCTTCGTGGCGCCCCGGGCGCCCACCGCGGTCGCGCGGGGGCGCGG
>JBKJXG010000184.1:0-7035 GCA_046716525.1 Solirubrobacterales bacterium | reverse complement strand
TGGTCGCGCTCATTCGAGCACGACCAAGACGTCGCCTTCCTGGACGGACTGGCCTTCCTCGCACCTGATCTCGGCAACCTTGCCGTCGTCTTCAACCTCGACGGGCATCTCCATCTTCATCGACTCGAGGATGACCACAGTGTCGCCGTCGGAGACCTGATCGCCGACGGCGACCTCGATCTTCCACACGGTCCCGGTGATGTGTGCCTCCACGTCGATGCTCATCAGGTTCCTCGGCTCCTCGGTCGCTTGGCGCGAGACAGTATCTGGCGCGGCCGACCGAACTGGGGATAGTCTCGCCACCGAGATGATCCTCGCAATCGACCAGGGCACCACCGGCACTACCTGCCTCGTCTTCGACTCGCGCGGCAAAGTCCGCGGGCGCGCCTACAGTGAGTTCGCGCAGCACTTCCCGCGCCCGGGCTGGGTGGAGCACGATGCGGCTGAGATCTGGGACGTGACCAGGCGAGTCGCTTCGCACGCGCTCGCCGACGCCAAGGTCGACGGCCCCGCGCTCGACGCGATCGGAATCACCAATCAGCGTGAGACAGTTGTCGCTTGGGACCGCGCGAGCGGCGAGCCCGTGCACAACGCGCTCGTCTGGCAGGACCGCCGTACCGCCGCACGCTGCGACGACCTGCGCGAGGGCGGCCACGAGGATCTCGTGCGCCAGCGCACAGGCCTCGTCCTCGACCCGTACTTCTCCGCCACGAAGATCGAATGGCTGCTCGAAAACGTCGACGCCGCCCGCGGCGCATGCTTCGGCACGATCGACTCCTGGCTGGTGTTCAAGCTCACGGGCCGCCACGCCACCGACGTCACCAACGCTTCGCGCACGATGCTTTTCGACATCGCAAAGCGGCGCTGGGACCCGGAGCTGTGCGAGCTGCTGGGCGTCGATATCGCGAGCCTGCCAGAGGTGTTGGCGTCGGCCGGCGTCTTCGGCACGACCTCGGAGTTCGGGGGTGAGGTCCCGGTGTCAGGGATCGCCGGCGACCAGCAGGCCGCTCTCTTCGGCCAGGCCTGCCAGCAGCCGGGGATGGCGAAGAACACCTACGGCACCGGCAGCTTCGTCCTGCTCAATGCCGGCAGCGAGATGCCGCCCGCGAGCGAAGGCCTGCTGACGACGATCGCCTGGGGGATCGGTGATCAGGTCGCCTATGCGCTGGAGGCAGCCGTGTTCGTGACCGGCGCGGCCGTGCAATGGCTACGCGACGGTCTCGGGATCGTCGCCGAGGCGGCGGAGACCGAGGGCATGGCCGCCTCGCTTCAATCCAACGACGACGTCTACTTCGTGCCGGCTCTGACCGGGCTCGGCTCACCGTATTGGGATCCTTACGCGCGCGGCGCGATCGTCGGCCTCACGCGCGGCACGACCCGCGCGCACCTGGCGCGAGCGGCGCTCGAGGGCATCGCCTACCAGACCGCCGATGCAGTGGCGGCGCAGGAGCGGGTCGCCGGTGCCGCTCTGTCGGAGCTTCGCGCCGACGGAGGCGCCGTCGCAAACCGCTGGCTGATGCAGTTTCAGGCAGACGTGCTCGAGGCGCCCGTGATCGTCCCCGAGATCACCGAGACGACGGCGCTGGGTGCCGCCTACCTGGCAGGCATCGGGGCCGAGATCTGGACCGCCGACGAGGTCGCCGAGATGTGGAGCGAGGCGGCGCGCTACGAGCCGGCGATGGCCACCGCTGAGCGCGAGCACCTGCTCGGGCGCTGGCGCGAGGCCGTCGAGCGCTCGCGCGGCTGGGCCGAGAGCACCACGGCGGAGGCAGACCCTGAGTGACAGGTCCGCGACGGGGCGCAGCTACTCGTAGCGCTCCTCGAGCGTCGCCCAGTGCTCAGGGTCGTGACCGGGCAAGATCACGGCCTGCGGGTAGGTGCGGGCGAACTGCTGGAGTTCGCGCATCGAGCGCCGCCAGTTGTGGCGGTCGAGCGGGCGTGGGGGCTCGGGGGCACCGGCGAGCTGGCCGATCGTGTAAATCGCATCGCCGGCGATCACCAGATCGCGGTCGGCGAGACGGCAGATCACCGATTGATGGCCGGCGCTGTGCCCCGGGGTCGAGGCGAGGCGGACGCTGCCGTCACCGAAGAGATCGAAGGTGCGGCCGAAGCTGGCGTATGAGCTGATCGGACCGATGTCGTAGCTGAGCGTGCGGTAATCGAAGGCATAGTCGTAGTGCTGGGGGCGATAGCCGCGCAAGAAGGGCCGGCTGTCGCCGATCGCGGCCTCCCACTCGGCCTCGGTGATGACGAAGGTCGCACCGGGGAACTCCGCCATGCCCGAGGTGTGGTCGAAATGCAGGTGGGTCATGACGATGAGCGGGATCGCCTTCGGATCGACTCCTCGCTCGCGCAGCTGGCTCGCCAGGTCCTTGCCCGCCTCGACCGTTGGGCTGGCGAACCGCGTCGCCAACCGACCGAGGTTCTCGACCGGGCTGGCGGCAACGGAGGCGTGAAGGCCCGTGTCGATGAGCAGCGGCCCGGCGGAGGGGTGGCGGATGAGATAGGCCGGGACCGGGAGCTTCAGCCACTGCGAGTGCGGGGTGCCGAAACCGAGCATCCGCAGCGTCGTCAGCCGCGATGCGCGTTCGAGGTGCTCGCGCGGTGCCTCGAGAGTGCCGGTGAGGATCGGCTCGACCGAGACCGTCGCAGCCTCGCGACCTCCCTGTAGCGGACCACTGAGCGGATTCGTGTCCGCGCGAACCTTCATCGCCGGGGCAGGGTAGCCGTATAGAGTCGCCCCGCGATGGCGCCTGCGAGCTCGCGAATCTTTGCGCCCGGGCTGCTCGACGGCCGGGTCTGCGTCGTCTCCGGTGCCGGCACCGGCCTCGGTAAGCAGACGGCGCTCGAGCTCGTGCGGCTGGGGGCAACCGTGGTCGGATGCGGCCGCCGGTCCGAGCTCCTGGCCGAGATGGTGGCCGACGCGCAGGCCCTGGGTGGCAACGCCGACTACGAAGCGATCGACATTCGCGACGACGAGGCCGTCGACGGGTTCTTCGATGGGGTGCTCGAGCGCCACGGTCGCCTCGACGTGCTCGTCAACAACGCCGGCGGGCAGTTCCTGAGCCCAGCGGAGGCGATCTCGCCGAAGGGTTTTCGCACGGTGATCGAGCTCAACGTCACAGGCACCTGGCTGATGACTCATGCGGCGGCGACCAAGGCCTTCATCCCCGCCGAAGAGGGCAAGGTGATCAGCATCACGCTCTCGCCCCACAACGGGATGCCGGGGATGGTCCATTCGGGTGCGGCCCGGGCCGCGGTGGAGAACATGATGCGCACGCTCTCGATTGAGTGGGCACGCTTCGGCATCCGCACGGTCGCCGTCGCCGCGGGCCAGTTCGACACGCAGACGCTTCGCACCAAGTACCCGAAGGAGGTGGTCGAAGCTGTTCCCGCCACCGTGCCCGCCGGGCGCCTTGGCACGGAGGAGGAGTGGGCCTGGCTCGTCGCCTACCTCGCCTCGCCGGCCGGCGACTTCTTCTCCGGCACCGTGATCACGATGGACGGCGGCCGCGACAACTGGTTCGGCCCATGGCCACCGCGCAATTACGGCGGCTCGGGCGAGCCGCCTGCCGAGGAACGCAGGCCGAAGCGCTGACGCGGCAAGTTGCGCTGATCGAAGTGCGTCAGGGCATCGTCCGGGCGATCACCAGGCGCTGGATCTCGTTCGTGCCCTCGTAAATCTGGGTGATCTTGGCGTCGCGCATCATCCGCTCGACAGGATACTCGCTTACGTAGCCGTAGCCGCCGAGCACCTGCACCGCCTCGGTCGTCACCCTCATCGCCGTGTCGGAGGCGATCAGCTTCGCCATCGCCGAGTACTTGCCCATGTCGGCCTCGCCGGCGTCGACCTTGGACGCCGCGCGGTAGAGCAGCTCGCGGGCCGCCGCGGTCTGCGACTCCATGTCGGCGAGCTTGAACTGAATTCCCTGGAAGGCGGCGATCGGCTTGCCGAACTGCTTTCGCTCCTGCGCATATGCGGCGGCGAAGTCGGTCGCGCCTTGGGCGAGGCCGACGGCTTGGGCGGCAACGCCGAGGCGCGAGCGGTCGAGCGTTCCCATTGCCACCTTGAAGCCTTGGTTCTCCTCGCCGATCAGGTTCTCGGCCGGGACTCGGACGTTGTCGAAGATCGGCTGGCCGGTCGGTGAGCCGCGGATGCCCATCTTCTTTTCCAGCTTGCCGACCGAAAAGCCCTCTCGATCGGCCTCGACGACGAAGGCGGAGATCCCGCGCGAGTGGCCCTCGTCGGGATCCGTGACCGCGAAGCAGATGTAGAAGTCGGCGACGCCGAGGTTGGTGATCCAGTTCTTGGTCCCATCGATCACCCATTCGTCCCCATCGCGGACCGCCTTGGTCCGCATCCCACCGGGATCCGAGCCGGCCTCGGGCTCCGACAGCGCGAACGCCGGCGACCACTCGCCCGAAGCGCATCTGGGCAGGAATCGCTGCTTGAGCTCGTCCGAGCCGAAGAGGGAGATCGGCAGGGTGCCCAGCTCCTGCACCATCAGGATCAGCGCCGAGGACGCGCACGCCTTGGCCACTTCCTCGATCGCCATGTTCAGCATCAACGTTCCCGTCCCGGTCCCGCCGTGCTCCTCGGAGAACGGCAGTCCCATCAGGTCGTGGCTCGCGAACAGCTCGCGGATGTCGTTCGGGTACTCGGCCTTCTCGTCGATCTCGCCAGCTCGCGGAGCGACCTTCTCCACGACCATCTTGCGGATCGTCTCGCGAAAGTCCTCGAACTCCTGGGGGATCGAATAGGCGATCGGGGCGGTCGCGGTGCTCACCTTGCGGAGGCTATCGGGCAGACCACGAATGGGACCGATCGCCAAGCTCAGCCGAGGCGGTAGGTTGATGCTCGGCATGGGGAAGGTCGACGCGAGCACCGGCGAGCGCCTCGGCGAGGTCGTGATCGAGCCTCGCTACAACGGCCCCGTCGAGAGCGCAAACGGGGGTTACGCTTGTGGGTGCCTGGCAGCGTTTCTCGACGAGCCGGCGGAGATCACGCCGCGCCTGCCGCCGCCGCTCGCGCGCCCCCTCGCGGTCGTCTTCGACGGCGCCGCGGGAGTGCGGATGCTCGACGGCGAGCAGCTGGTGGCGGAGGGCCGGCGGGCGACTCTCGATGCGATCGAGCCGCCGGTGCGCCCGAGCTTCGACGAGGCGACGGCGGCAAGCGCACGTCATGTCGGTCGCGGGATGCGCCACCTGCTCTCGGACTGCTTCGTCTGCAGCCCCTACCGCGAGGCAGCCGGGGACGGCCTCGGAGTCTGTCCCGGCCCGCTCGACGCCGATGCGAGCGTCAACGCCGCGCCGTTTCAACCCGATGCGAGCCTGGCCGATGACGGCGTGGTGCGCCACGAGGTGATCTGGGCTGCGCTCGACTGCCCGAGCTACCCGCCTTCGCTGTGGGCGAATTCGCCGGAGTTGTGGGCGAGCGGCAGGATCGCCCTGCTCGGCCGTCTCGCCGCCGAGCGCAGGCGAGAGGTCGAAGTCGGCGAGCGCCTCGTGCTGGTGGGTTGGCTGCTCTCACACGAGGGTCGAAAACACCACACCGCATCGGCTTTGCTCGACGGCGACGGTGAGGTCGTCGCCGGCGCGCTCGCGACCTGGATCGAGCTGCGCTAGCTGCGACCGCGAGGTATCGAACAGCTGAGAGGCAACTCAGGGTTCGAGCTCGTCCGCCACCAGCTCGCCGAGCAGCCGGTAGCCCCTCACCGACGGGTGGTCGCCGTCGTCGGTCAGGCCCGCGGCCATCAGTCCAGGCGTAGCTGGATCCTCGAGCTCGTCGTGGAAGCCGATCAGCGGCACCTTCTCCTCACGTGCAATCGCGACGATCAGGCGGTTGAGCTCGGCGATCGGCTCGTCGGCCGCCGGGTGGCCGTTGTTCCACGGCAGCACGTCGGTGATCGCGACCTCGATACCCGCCTTCTTGCCGCGCTCGATCATCGAGCGCAGGTCATCCGCCGCGTCTGCGACCGGACGCCCCTGGGCGATGTCGTTGATCCCGCCTTGAACGATGAGGATGTCGGGCTCGCCTTCGATGCACGCGTCGAGTCGTAGGGCGATCTCGTCGGTGCGTTCGCCGAAGACGCCGCAGTTGCGGAAGTCGAGCTGCGGGTCTGCCTCCTCGGCCCAGTACTCGTACTGGCTTCTCGGATCCTCGCCGAAGCCCAGCGTTGCCCGCGCCCCCGGATCGGGGTCGTAGGCGGGCGACCCCGACGTAATCGAGTCCCCCAGCGCGACGACCTCGACGCCGCTCGTCGAGGTAGAGGCAGGTTCATCCGAGGCACAGCCGCCGGTCCCCAGGGCAAGCAGAGCCCCCGTCAACGCCAGGCGAAAACCAAGCAGGTCGGGGGAAGCAGGGCGGTCGGCGAAGCGAGTGTGGCAGCGCCACATGCGCAAGACGGTCGCCCGATGACCCTGAGATGCGCCGGTTTGCAGCCGCCTCAGGTGTACATGCCGCCGAATTGCCCGCCCGTGACGTTGAGACACTGACCGTGGACGTAGTTGGACAGCTCGGAGCAGAGAAACAGCACCGGCGCGGCCGCTTCCTCGGGCTGGGCCGGGCGCCCGAGCGGGATGATCATCGAGGCCATCGCCCGCATCTGCTCGGGGATGCCGAGCGCGACTTCCTCGCCGTCGCCGACCGAGACCGTCTCGCCCTTCTCCTTGGCCTGCGTCAGCCGGGTCTCGATGAACCCGAACGCGACCGCGTTGCAATTGATCTTGAACTGGCCCCATTCCTTGGCGAGCGTCTTGGTGAAGCCGACGACGCCGGCCTTGGCGGCCGAGTAGTTGACCTGGCCGGCGTTGCCCATCGTGCCCGAGATCGAGGAGATGTTGACGATCTTGCGAAAGCGTTCCGTGCCCTCCGCCGCCTCGGCCTTCGCCGCCTCGCGCCAGTGCGGGGCGATCGCGCGGGTGACGCGGAAGGGGACGATCGTGTGGATGTCGAGCATCGCTTGAAACTGCTCGTCGCTCATCTTGTGTACCACCGAGTCCCAGGTGTAGCCGGCGTTGTTGACGATGATGTCG
>JBKJXG010000183.1:0-4420 GCA_046716525.1 Solirubrobacterales bacterium | reverse complement strand
TCTTTGCGCGCCTTCGAGACCTCTATCGGCCACCCGTGCGCGGCGAGCCAGCGGGCGAGCCGCGTCACCGGCGGGGCGCTGTCGCGCCGAAGCAGCTTCCAGGTCGCCTCGAGCGCGGGGGCGGCGAGCCGGGCCACGATCGGGGGTGTGTCGCGGTCGGGGGGCGTCACGCCGCGTGTCGCGAGCAGGTCGGTGACGAAACGCCGGAACTCGACCGGCTCGCCGTCGTGGACGAAATACGCCTCGCCGGGCCGTCCTCTCTCGGCTCCCAGCAGCAGCCCCTCGACCACGTTGTCGACATGGCTCGTGTCGGTCAGGTGACGGCCGCCGCCGATCCAGGAGAAGCGGCCGCCCTCGACCGCCGCCACGAGGCCAGGCAGGATCGTCGTGTCGCCTGGACCCCAGACCAGCCGGGGGCGGATCACGACGGTCTCGAAGCCATCCTGGTTTGCAGCCCGAACCCGCTGCTCGGCGATTGCCTTGGTCGCCGAGTAATGCGCCTTCGAGTCGGGCCGAAGCGGCGCCGTCTCGTTGATGTTGACGAGCGGCTGGCCGACCATGAGCGCCGCCTCGGTCCCGACGTGGACGAACCGCCGCACTCCCGCCTCGCGGGCGCCGCGCAGGGTGTTCTCGGTGCCGGTGACGTTGCCGCGTACGAACTCCTCGCGCGGACCCCACTCGAGCACCGCGGCGGCAGCGTGAAAGGCGATGACGCTGCCCTGCGCACCGGCGCGAATCGACTCCACGTCCTCGAGGTCGCCCCCGACCGGCTCCGCGCCCAGATCTCGCAACGTCGCCTCGGAGCCCGTGGAGCGCGCCAGTGCCCGCACCGCCCAGCCATCAGCAAGCAGCCGGCGCACCAGCGCTCCGCCGATGAAGCCTGAGCCCCCGGTGACGAAGGCCGTGCGGGTCGCTTGCACGCCTCGAACCCTACCCGGGCGATGCCGATTACCCGCAGCGAGGCGACTCCATCCGCGGGTGATCTAGGCCTTTGGCTCGATGTTCTGGTTGACGCGAAAGACGTTGTCTGGGTCGTAGGTCGCCTTGACCTCGGCGAGGCGCTCGTAGTTGTCGCGGTAGCTGGCGCGAACCCGCTCCTGGCCCTCGTCCATCATCATGTTGACGTAGGCGCCACCGGCCGAGTGCGGGTGGAGCGCCTCGAAATAATCGACGGTCCAGTCGCGGATCGCGTCGACGTTGGCGGGATCGGGATCGACGCCGGCGAAGACCGAGCCCCACTGCGCGTCGCGGTAGCTCCAGGGCGTGTCGGAGGAGTCCGGGTCGTGGGCCGCTCCGTCGATCGGATACAGGTGCATCGTCGACTTCCAGGTCGGCATCTCGGCGCCGAACCGGGCATGGATCTCGACCGCCTCGTCGGGAATCTCCTTGACGAAGTCGGCGCGCCAGTACCACTGGTCGCCCTTCGGGTAGACGCCGTCGAAGGCGCCCTGGAGCGCCGGATGCGGCATCGGCTGCACGCCGTGCAGGAGCGGTTCGGGAACCTGCTCGAGCAGCGGGGCCATTGCCTTCGCCGCGTCGTCCTCGTCGTCGCCGACGTAGCACCAGACGATTCCACTCACCTGGCGCAGGTGGAGCTCCTCCGGGAACGGCGGCCCCGGCGGCACCGAGCCGTAGAGGAAGAACCCGCTCAGCTCGCGGGGGGCGTCGGCGATGAAGTCCCGGTAGGCCGAGAGCACCTCGGCGCCGTCCTCCAGCGCCCAGAACGTCGGCCCGGCGATCACCGTGTCGACCTCGTGCAGACGGAACGTGAACTCGGTGACGACGCCGAAGTTGCCGCCGCCACCGCGGATCGCCCAGTGGAGGTCGGGGTTCTCGTCGGCGCTCGCGCGCACGCGCTCGCCGCTCGCGAGCACGATCTCTGCGCCGAGCAGGTTGTCGATGGTGAGCCCGCATTTGCGGGTCAGGTGCCCGAGGCCGCCGCCGAGGGTGAGGCCGCCGACCCCGGTGGTGGAGATGATCCCGCTCGGCGTCGCGAGCCCGTGCTCATTGGTCGCCGCGTCGACCTCGCCCCAGGTGGCGCCGCCGCCGACGCGGACGGTGCGGGCCTCCGGATCGACTTCGATGTCGTTGAGCTGCGAGAGATCGATCACGACACCGTCGTCGCACGTCCCCAACCCGGCGCCATTGTGACCGCCGCCGCGAACGGCCACGAGCAGGTCGTGGTCGCGGGCGAAGGCGACGACCTTGGCGACGTCCTCGGGGCCCGCGCACTGCGCAATCAGCCCCGGGCGCTTGTCGATCATCGCGTTGTAGACCTTGCGCGCCTCGTCGTAGCCGCCGTCATCAGGTCCGATCAACTGGCCCTCGAAGCCGGCCACTTCCTGGTGCGCGGCGCTTGCAGGTGACTCGCTGCTCATTTGTCCTCCTCGGTCGACCGCCCCCCAGCCTAAATCGAAAGCGCCCAGCTGTCCATTCCTCGAGGAAACAATCTCGGCCCAAATCGACCCTCCCCTACCCTCAGATCCGTGAACGCCGGCTCATCAGACAACGGCTCCGACCCCGCCGCGCCCGCCAACGCTCTGCAGATCGAGAACCTCGTCAAGCGCTACCCGACCGACGTCGAGGCGCTGCGCGACGTTTCGCTCGAGATCGAACCTGGCGAGTTCTTCGGCCTGCTTGGTCCCAATGGCGCCGGCAAGTCGACGCTGATCCACTGCGCGACCGGACTCGCGCGGCCGACCGCGGGCTCGATCCACGTCTTCGGCCACGACGCGATCGACCACTACGGCGACGCTAGACAGGCCGTCGGCCTGGCGCCGCAGGAGCTCAACCTCGACTGGTTTCTGACCGTCGAGGAAACCCTCGACTACCACGCCGGCTACTTCGGCATGCCACGCCGCGAACGTCGTCAGCGCGCTGCCGAGTTGATCGAGACGTTCTCGCTCGGCGACAAGCGCGACGAGCGCACGCGCACGCTTTCCGGCGGCATGAAGCGGCGCCTGATCCTCGCCCGCGCGCTGATGCACCGCCCGCGCTTGCTGATCCTCGACGAGCCCACTGCGGGTGTCGACATCGAACTGCGCCTCGAGCTGTGGCAGTACGTCCAGCGCATCAACGCGGAGGGAACGACGATCCTGCTCACCACGCATTACCTCGAAGAGGCCGAGCGGCTTTGCGACAAGATCGCCTTCATCGCCGACGGTCAGATCGCCGCCCAGGGCTCAACCGCCGAGCTCGCGGGCAGCTACGGCGTCGCCAACCTCGAAGACGCATACCTGGCGCTGGTCGGCCGCAACGAGCTGTCGCGCTCGCGGGTTGAGGACATCGTTTCGTGACCGCGGCGCAGATTCGCTTCTTCACGCTCTGGCGGCGCGAGCTCAACCGCTTCATGAAGATCAAGAAGCAGACGATCGGTGCGCCGCTGCTCGAGACCTTCCTCTACATCTCGGTCTTCGGGGCGGCGCTGGGCTCGCGGATCGACCAGCTGCAGGGAGTTGACTACGTCATCTTCGTCATCCCGGGTCTGATCATGATGGCCTTCGCGATCAACTCGTTCTCCAACAACGCCTCCTCGATCCTTCAGCAGAAGTTCCAGGGGGCGATTCAGGACCAGCTCTCCTCGCCGGCTTCGCCATTGGAGTTGCTGCTGGCCTTCTCGCTTGGCGGCTTCATGCGCGGCTTCGTCGTCGCGCTGCTGACCTTCACCGCAGCCTCGTTCCTGGTCGACCTCCCGGTCGAGCACATCCTCGTCCTGATCCCTGCCCTGTCCCTGGTCGGCTTCTTCTTCGCCCAGCTCGGGGTGCTGATCGGGATTCGGGCCGAGCAGTTCGACGACGTCGCGATCGCTCAGACCTTCGTCCTCACACCGCTGATCTTCCTCGGCGGCGTCTTCTACTCCGCCGACCTGCTTCCCGAGCCGTTTCAGACCCTGACCCACTTCAACCCGGTGTACTACATGATCAACCTCGTCCGCTACGGGTTCCTCGACGTCACCGAGGCCAGCATCGCCTTCTCGCTGCTGGCTCTGGCTGGTGCGACCGCGGCTCTGTTTGCATTCAACCTGCGCCTGTTCGTGAATGGCTACAAGCTGCGGGCGTAACGGATCACTCTCCCACCGGCGTGGGCACAGGGCGAACGTTGGGATCGCCTGCCTCGACCTCAAAGTCTGCGGAGCGGATGACGTCCTCCCCGGCTGGAGCCCCCATCGCGCGAAGCACGAACGAGCCGATCACGACGACGATCAGGTTGACCGCCAAAGCGATGATTCCCGTGTAGAGCGTGACCTCGGTGTCGAGGCCGAAGTTCGAGAGCGCGTACTGGGCTCCGCCGAAGTGCTCCTTGCCGGTCGCGAGGTTGGGAGTGTCGTACAGCATCAGCAGTCCCGCGAGCAGGCCGGCCGCCCAACCGGCCAGCAGCGCCCAGCGGTGCGCGAACGTATGCCAAAGGCGAAGCACGAGCG
>JBKJXG010000182.1:0-2912 GCA_046716525.1 Solirubrobacterales bacterium | reverse complement strand
GTCACCGACGGCGAAGGCGAGGTCGAGGTCGACGGCGCGACGGTGGGCGAGGCACTCGATGCGGTCTTCGACGCTCACGCCGATCTCCGCGCCAGGATCACCGAGGACGGGACGCTGCGGCGCTTTGTCAACGTCTATGTCTCGGGTGAGGACATCCGCTTTCAGGACGGCCTCGACACCGAGCTCTCAGACGGCGACGAAGTGACCATCCTTCCTGCCGTAGCCGGTGGCTGAAGCCGCCGAGGTTCCTGTCGCGATCCTCTGCGGCGGGCGCGGTACGCGATTGCAGGAGCGGACCCACTCGATTCCCAAGGCGCTGGTCGAGATCGGCGGCAAGCCGATCCTCTGGCACGTCATTCGCATCTATGCGTCACAAGGACATCGCCGCTTCCTCTTGCTGACCGGATACCTCGGCGACCAGGTCGAGGCGTTCGTCGCCACCGAGCAGTGGTCTGAGCCGCTTGAGATCGAGTGTCTCGAGACGGGCCTCGACACGAACACCGGCGGACGCGTGGCGCGGGCTGCAGACAGGCTCGCGGACGGGCGTTTTTGCCTCACCTACGCCGACGGCGTCGCCGACATCGACCTCGCGGCTCAGGCGCGCTTCCACGACGAGCTCGGCGCGGTTGCGACGATGACGGTCGTCAGGCCGTACAGCCAGTGGGGCATCGCGCTGATCGGCGAGGACGACCACATCACCGGCTTCTCGGAGAAGCCGCGGCTCGACTACTGGATCAACGGCGGCTTCTTCGTCTGCGAGCCCGCATTTCTCGATGTGCTCGGAGACGACAGCGTGCTCGAGCGCGAGCCTCTGGAGCGCATCGCTGCCGAAGGCAAGCTCGGGGCGCATCGCCATCGCGGCTTCTGGGACTGCATGGACACCTACAAGGACGCGGTCACTCTCAACGACCTGTGGCAGTCGTCGCAAGCGCCATGGCGAATCTGGGATCGCGAGGACAGGGATGGCTGATCGGGAGTCGGACACCTGATGGGCGTTTCGCTCGTAACCGGAGCGCGTGGGTTCGTCGGCGGCTGGCTCGCGAAGGCCCTGCTCGAGCGAGGGGAGACCGTGGTCTCTCTGGATCGCAAGCGGACCAGCCAGCGGCCGTCGGCGATCGGGATGCTGGGAATCGAGCAGGAGCTGGTCCAGGTCGAGGGCGATCTCGTCGACGCCGACGTGATCGCGCGGCTGCTCGCCCAGCACGATGTCGACACTGTCTTCCACCTCGCCGCCGAGGTGATCGTGGCCGCGGTTCAGGCCTCCCCGGTGCGCGGTTTCGAATCGAACGTTCGCGGCACCTGGACGCTGCTCGAAGCGTGCAGGGCCCACGGGGTCGAGCGCGTGGTGGTGGCGTCCTCCGACAAGGCCTACGGCTCCCACCAAGAGCTGCCTTACCGCGAGCACTATGCGCTTCAGCCCACCGCTCCGTATGAGGTGTCGAAGGCCGCAGCCGACCTGATCGCTCGCAGCTATTGGCCGTCCTACGCACTCCCCGTGGCCGTCACCCGTTTCGCCAATATCTACGGCGGCGGCGATCTCAACTTCTCGCGTCTGGTGCCGGAGGCGGTGAGCGCGGTGCTTCAGGGGCGGGCACCGGTGCTTCGCTCTGACGGCTCACCGGAGCGCGACTTCCTCTACGTCGAGGATGCCGCGACGGCCTACCTGGCGATCGCCGACCGCCTCGATGACGAGAAGGTCCGCGGCGAGGCGTTCAACGCCGGCGGCGGGCGCGCGCACCGGATCGGTGACGTTGTGACGCTGATCTGCCGGCTCGCGGGCAGCTCGATCGACCCTGAGATTCGCGGCAGCGGAAATCCGGCCGGCGAGATCGACCGTCAGTTCGTCGATGCGACGAAGATCCGCGAGGTCTGCGACTGGAAGCCGCGAGTCGACCTCGAGCACGGTCTGGCGCAAACGCTCGAGTGGTACCGCGCACATCCGGAGTCGCTCGCACCCTCACCGTGAACCGCATCGTGCACCGCCGATAACGGCCGTGACCCCGGCAGGAGGCTGCTCGCGCGCTGCGTAGTTGTCGCCCATCGAGTCACGAACCGCAACCAAGAGCTTGGCGGCCACGTTGGTCAGCCTGCTCTGCTTGACGGCGCCCACAGTCGCCCATGGAGCCGTCGCGCACGTCGTCGTGCCGGGGGAGACCCTGACCGGGATCGCGGCCGCGAACGGGCTCACCGCAGCTGACGTCGCGGCGTGGAACGGCCTACCCACCGGCTACTTCGTGATCGCCGGGGAGACGATCAGCGTCCCGTCGCTCGCGGAAGCCGGTGTCGTGGATCCCGCCGTCGCTACCGACCCCGCGCTGGGGTCGACCGGCGCGCCCGTCTACGGGCTGGCGACGATCACCGGGCCGATGGGCTCGGTGCAGCTCGATTCCGCAGCCGCGGTTGCGTTCGAGTCGATGCGCGCCGACTCCCTGGCACAGTTCGGTATCGACCTCTTTCCCGACGGATCCCTCTCGGGCTATCGAACCTACGAGCAACAGGCATATCTCTACGACCTCTTTCTCGCCGGCCAGGGCGCGCCCGCAAACCCACCCGGGACGTCGACGCACGAGCTCGGGATAGCCGTTGACCTCTCCGACCCGTCGATGCGGACGGTGGTCGATCAGATCGGCCCCAGCTACGGGTGGAACGGGATCAGCTCGGAGTGGTGGCACATCGAGTACTCCGGCTGACTCGGTCGAGTTCAGCCGGGCTGGGCACCGGCCGTCGCGATTGCACTCGCGACGCAGCTGCGCACGACCTCATCCGGGGCGACTGAGAAAAGCCCGGGGATCCCCGGCGACAGCTGGCGCACTCCGACACGGATCCGTGCGAGATGCATTGCTCCCAAGGTCTGCGTCCAAAGCAGGTTGGCCGTGTAGTCGGGGTCTTCGAGGGTGAAGACGCCCGTATCG
>JBKJXG010000181.1:0-14353 GCA_046716525.1 Solirubrobacterales bacterium | reverse complement strand
GTTCGTGATCGCGGGCCCCCAGTACGCGGAAGGGGCCGAGCCGCCGACTTCCGACGCCCGCGCCGTCGGCCAGGCTGTCAAGGACGCCGAGGTACGTGCGCGAAATCAGTCAGAGGAACGCCCGCGCAACCGGTAAACCTGGGGGACAGATGGCGGATGCCGGCGCCGGTAGCGTGTCGGTGATGCGTCGCGTCACCTTCTCGCGAAACTTCACGCTGTCGCTGTCGCGCACCTGTCGCTGCTATTGCAAGTACTGCGCCTTTGCCACGCACAAGGCGCATCTGTACTCGCCCGAGGAGGTCGAGCAGCGCCTCGAGCAGGCGCTGCAGCGCAATGCCAAGGAATTGCTGGTCCTGACGGGCGAGGCGCCCGAGGTCAACCCGCTCGTCGCCGCCAGGCTCCGCGAGTACGGCCACTCGGACTTCGTCTCCTACGTCGCCTGGACCTGTGAGCGCGCGCTCGAGCGCGGCATGCTCCCGCACACCAATCTCGGCGTGCTGTCGGGCGATGACCTCGCCCGCCTGCGTGAGGTGACCGCCTCGCAGGGGCTGATGCTGGAGTCGGTCTCCGAACGGCTGATGCAGACCGTGCACGCCGGCTCACCGAGCAAGCACCCGGCCCGCCGCCTGCAGACGATCGAGACCGCCGGTGAGCTACGGATCCCGTTCACGAGCGGGATCCTCGTTGGCATCGGAGAGACCGAGGCCGAGCGCGTCGCCTCGCTCGAGGCGCTGGCCGATGTCAACGCCCGCCACGGCCACATCCAAGAGGTGATCCTGCAGAACTTCGTGGCGCACCCCAAGTACTACGGGGCGGAGGTGGCGGACATAGCCGATGCCGCTTCGATCGAGAGATGGGGTGTCGCAGGCCCTGACGGCGCGGACACGAGAGCCGAGCCGCCGGCAGGAGTGGCGTTGCCCGAATGGGCAACTCCCGTGACCCTCGACGAGATGAAGCGGCTCGTCGCCTGTGCAAGGGAGCTGATGCCGGATGTCGGGATCCAGATCCCGCCGAACCTCAGCGATTGGTGGCTCGACCTCGTCGACGCCGGCGCCACCGACCTCGGTGGGCTCTCAGCCAACGGCGATCACATCTCGCCCGAGCACGCCTTCCCCAGCCCGCATCAGGTCCGAAAGCAGCTGGCGCCGCGCGGGTACGCGCTCACCGAGCGCCTCTGCGTCTACCCCCAGTACCTGGACAGCGACTGGCTCGAGCAGGGCGTGCTCGACGCGATCAAGCTCAAGTACTGGAGCTTCATCCCGCGTCGCGGCTCGGGCCGGCGTTCAGAGCGCTGGATCGATCCCGAGCTGACGCCGTGTGCGATCGAGAAGGGAGTGCGAGGGATCGCGCTCAGCGAGGACGAGTTGACGGCGATGTTCGCCGAGACACGGCCCGAGGTGGTCGAGCAGATGCGCCTCGCCGCCGACCAGCTTCGCAGCGAGCTTGCGGGGGAAACGGCGACGTTCGTCGTCAACCGCAACGTCAACTTCACCAACGTCTGCATCGTCGGTTGCGCCTTCTGCGGCTTCGGCCAGGGCAAGCGCTCGCCCGATGCCTACCACGTCACCGAGGACGACTTCCAGGCCCGGATCGCCGAGGCGGTCGCTGTCGGCGCGACCGAGATCTGCATGCAGGGCGGCATCCATCCCGACTACTCGCTCGAGCACTACGGGCGCTGGCTGCGCCTGGCCAAGTCGACGGCGCCGCAACTGCACCTGCACGCCTACTCGCCGATGGAGGTCCATTACATGTGCGAGCGCTCGGGCAAGTCGCCCGATGCGGTTTTCGAGTACCTGCGCGAATGCGGGCTCGGCTCGACCCCGGGCACCGCAGCGGAGGTGCTCGACGACGGTGTGCGGGCACGAATCTCGCCGAACAAGCTTCCCGCCGGACGCTGGGTGGAGATCATCGAGGCCTGCCACCGTGCCGGGCTGCGCTCGACCTCGACGGTCATGTTCGGCCACATCGAAGAGCCGTGGGAGCTGGCCCGCCACATGCGCGTCGTCCGCGAGCTGCAAGAGCGCACCGGCGGAATCACCGAGTTCGTACCCCTGAGCTTCATCCCGTTTCAGACGATGCTGGGTCGTACCCACGGGATCGAGGAGATCTCGCGTGAGGACAATCTCAAGCACACGGCCGCCTTTCGCCTCGCCCTCGGGCGCTCGATCAAGAACTTGCAGGCGAGCTGGGTGAAGATGGGCATCGACGCCGCCACCGAAAGCCTTCGCTGGGGCGTCAACGACCTCGGCGGCACGCTGATGGAGGAGAACATCTCGCGCATGGCGGGCTCGCAGCACGGGGTCCGGCTCGAGCCCGAGGATCTGATCGGCGCAGCCCGCGCAGCCGGGCGCACGCCGGCGCAACGCACGACTCTTTACGAAATCGTCGAGACGTACTGAGACCGCGTGGGCCGGCCGGATTGGCGCCACAGCTCGCCGGCGGTAGGGTTGGCGCGATGGCCGACCTTACGGTCAAGCGCACGGAGGACTTCGAGACAACCTTCAGGGGCCACATGTTGAAGGCGCGCTCGGGCCTCGGCGTGACCTCGTTCGGGATGCAGATCATCTCGCTGCCCGAGAACGCCAACCGCTACCCGGAGCACGACCACTCCTACGACGGCCAGGAGGAGGTCTACCTCGTGCTCACGGGTTCGGCGACGCTGGTGGCCGGAGGTGAGGAGCATGCGCTCACCCCCGGGGTCTTTGCTCGCGTCGGCCCCGATGAGAAGCGCACAATTACCACCGGCGAAGAACCCGCCGAGATCCTGGTCCTGGGGGGCATTCCCGGCAAGGCGTTCGAGCCGGTGCAGTTCACCGATGAGGGCGAGCCTGACCCGATGGCTGTGCCTGCAGATGGCTGACGTCACGGTAAAACGGCTCGAGGACTTCGAGGCCGTCTTTCACGGCGGCTTTCGACGGGTCCGCGCCGGGCTCGGAGTCAGCTCGATGGGAATCGCGGTGATGGAGCTGCCGCCCAACTTCACCGAGTACCCGACCCACGATCAGGCCCACGATCGCCAGGAGGAGGTCTATACGGCCTTGTCGGGACGGGCGACGCTCAACGCCGGCGGCGAAGAGCATGAGCTCACGCCGGGGATCTGGGCGCGCGTCGGTCCCGGCGAGCGGCGAAAGATCACCACCGCCGATGAGGGCGCCCGGGTGCTCGCGGTCGGCGCCACGCCGGGCGAGGCCTACACGCCGCCGGAGTTCACCGAGGACGGGGCGGCAGACCCCGTCGGCAAGCACTATTGAGCCGAGCCACCGGAGGCGGGCTCAGCGGAAGAGATCCTCGGCACCGGGCCGCTGGATCGTCGCTGCAGCGCCAGGCCCGTCGTCGCCGGTCAGCAGGCGAGCGGCGCCGCGGATCAGCACAGCAGGGGTGCGAGAAGTCTTGTCGCGTGCCAGGTCAGCGGCGGCGGCGAGCTGATCGGCGCCGGCGATCGCCGTCGCCTCGAGCTCGCGGCCATGAGCGTCGCGGCGTCCGCGCCAGTCGTCGACCGCAACGACCCCCGCGCAGCCGATCGCGACCTCGGCCTGACCTTGACGCCACGGGCGTCCGAAGCTGTCGCTGATGACGACACCGGGGCGCACGGCGCACGCGGCTGCAATCTCGGCGCGGATGCGCCGCGCCGACGCGTCGGCGTCGAGTGGCAACAGCGCCACATCGTCGGGCCCGGGCAGGTTGGAGGCGTCGATGCCGGCGTTGGCGCAGATCCAGCCAGAGTGTGTTTCGACAATCAGCACGCCGTGCTCTGCGCGCACGAGGCGTCGGGCCTCGGCGAGCACGAGCTCGACCAAGCGCGGATCCTTGTCGAGCTCGGCGGCGAGCGCGCGGGCGCGCGGGCCGGGCTCGATCGCCGCGAGCGACTTCACCCGTCCCTCGGCCTTCGAAACGACCTTCTGCGAAAGGCAGACGATGTCGTCATCTGCGATCTCGAGCTCGGCTGAAGCCGCGGCGGTGGCGACGAGCGCCCCGACGGCGTCGCCGGGTCCGACCTCGCCGATGCCGGGAACGGCAACGATCTCGAGCCGGCGACTCAAGTGACGCCCACGGCGGGGCCAAGTTGTGAGAGCGCGGCGGCCGTTGCCGGGGCTCGCTCGGGGCGCTGAGAAAGCTCCCGCGCCAGCGCTACGAGGTCATCGGGTGTATCGAGATCGAGCGCCAGCGATTCGAGCGTCTCAGTCGCGACGTCGAAGCCCGCGCGGCCGGCGCGGTCGCGATGGCGCTCGGCGCTGTCCTCGCCGAAGGCAGGACCGATCGCGTCGGCAGGGGCGAGCAGCAGGGCGTTGGTGCCGGTCGCGTGGCGGTCGGGGACGATCGAAACGCGGCCCGCGGCCATCCGCTCGAGTGCGCCGTCGAGCTCAGCCGGATCGAGCAGCGGGCAGTCACCGGGCAGCAGCGCCGAGCACTGAGCACCGAGCGCAAGAGCGCGGATGATGCCGAGTGTGGCGGCCTCGGAATGACCGTGGTCTTGAGGCTCCTGCAGGACTTCGATCGGGGTCTTCACCCGCTGGGCGCGAGCAAGGGCGATGCGCTCAGCGCGTGACTCGCCGGTGACGAGGATCACCCGCTCGATCGAGTTGGTCGCGGTGACCGCGACCAGGACGTCGCTGAGCATCGCCTTGACCAAGGCGGCGCGCTGTTTTCGGTCGAGCGTTTCGAGCAGGCGCTGCTTGGCCTGGCCGAAGCGCTTGACGGGAATGATCGCGGTCGCCTTCACCGGGGCATGATCGCGCCCTCGTCGGTCTACAGCGTTGCCGCGAACTCGAGCGTTCTCGTAGCGAGCGCGCGCCGGCTCGCGCGATCGACCATCAGCGTCGAGCAGACCAGGGTGGGAATCTGGTCCGGGGGCGGGTCAGGATCGTTGGAATCGACGATCATCGCGGCGATCACGTCGCCGTACAGCGAGGCGATGCCGGCAGCGCTGACGGCGCGGCCCGTGGCGGCGACGAAGGCCTCGGTCGGGCCCTTGACCGACTTGCCGCCGACCAAGGGGCTGATCGCGACGATCGGCTTCCCCGACGCGGCCAGTGCCTCGCGCATGCCGCTCACAGCGAGAATCGGCCCGATCGAGATCACGGGGTTGGAGGGGCCGATCACGATCACGTCCGCCTCGGCTATCGCCAGCTCGACCTCGGGTGTGGTCCGCGCCTGCTCGATTCCCTCCAGCTCGACAGCCTCAACTGCGCCCTCGCCGCGGTCGATGATCAGGAACTCCTGCAAGCCGCGCCATCCATGCTCGGTCTTGACCCGGGCCGCGATCCGCTGCTCAGACATCGGCAGCACTGTCGCCTCGCAGCCCAAGGCGCGCGCGATTTGGGCCTGCGCCGCGGTCAGCGATCCGCCCTCGGCCAGGAAGTGGGTTCGGTAGATGCAGGTCGCAAGATCTCGGTCTGAGAGGCTGAACCAGCCTGGCGCGCCGAGCTGCTCGAGTCGCTGCGAGACGACGAAGGCGTCGTCTCGGATCCCCCAGCCGCGCTGCTCGTCGATTTCGTCGGAGAGCCAATAGGTGCAGAGATCAGGATCCGGCGAAACCCGAAGCCCGTGGATTTCGATGTCATCGGCGGTGTTGGCGATGACACTGAGTCCGTTTCCGACAACGGCCTGCAGCCCGGCTGCGAGTTTGCCGCCGCCGGTGCCGCCCGCTAGCAGCGCGACCTTCAAGCGGCCCAGTGATCGCCGTCGGGAAGACCGGTGATGTGGAGGCCGGCGTGGGTCTTGTAGCGGGCGTTGATCGAGATCAGCATCGGCGTCAGCTGCTCGACGATGCGCGCCGTCTCGAGCGCCCCGGCGTTGACCGCGCGAAGGCCGTCGATCGCCTCGACCAGACGGGCCACCGTGGCCTTGTCGGCTTTTCGGTCCGCGCAGAGCAGGACGTCCTCAGCGAGGACGGTGGCGGTATCGGCGAGAGCCGGAGCGCTGACGGTGTGAAGCGCGGCGACGACCGTGACGCCATCGGGCACCATCTCCTGTGCCTGTTCGGCTGCCGATCCCTGCCAGACGCCGAGGGTACGCGTCGCCTTGCCGCCGATCGCGGCCGCGAGCGGCACGGTGCAGTCGACGAGCAACTGCCCGGGCTCGAGCGCGTCGCGAAGGTTGTTCAGGTTCTCCGACTGGGCGCGAAATGGAACCGTGAGGAAGACGACCGGCCCCTGTTTGGCTGCTGCCTCGTTGGCGAGCCCCTCGATCTCGGCATCGGGCACGAGCTCGGAGAGCTTGCGCGCGGTCTCAGTCGCACGCTCCTCACTGCGTGAGCCGACGACGACGGCATGGCCGGCCCGAGCCCAGCGCAACGCGAGGCCATAGCCGAGCGCTCCGGTGCCGCCGATGATCGGGATTGCGTCTGCGCGTGATGCCATCGAGCCGCGCACAATAGTGTTCCGGCGCGATGAGGCTCGAAGGGCGAAAGGCGCTTGTAACCGGGGGGGCGAGCGGGATCGGCGCGGCAACCGCTGCGCGGCTGAGCGCCGAGGGAGCAGAGGTCGTGATCGGCGACGTCAACACGGACGGCGCTGCGAAGGTCGCCGCCGACATCGGCGCCGAATCGGCCCGCCTCGACGTCACCGACCCGCAGTCCTCACTCGACCTCGTGGCAGAGCACGGGCCGTTCGCGATTCTGGTCAACAACGCGGGTACGGACGAGTTCGGCTTCTTCACCGACACGGATCCGGGGCATTGGCAGCGCATCGTCGCGATCAACCTGATCGGCGTGTTCGCCTGCACCCATGCCGTCATGCCTGGGATGCAGGATGCCGGCTACGGGCGCATTGTCAACATCGCCTCCGAAGCCGGGCGCATCGGCTCCAAGGGCTCGGCGGTGTATTCGGCAGCGAAGGGCGGCGTCATCGCCTTCACCAAGGTGCTTGCCCGCGAGGGTGCGCGCTTCAACGTCACGGCCAACTCGATCGCGCCTGGGCCGATCGAGACGCCGCTGCTGATGCAGGCGCTCGAGTTCGGCGAGATCGGCACGAAGATCGTCGAGAACATGAAGGCCGGCACCCAGCTGCGCCGCCTCGGCCAGCCTGAGGAGGTGGCCGCCGCAGTCGCGTTCCTGTGCTCCGACGATTCCTCCTATGTCACCGGCGAGACGCTCGGCGTTTCCGGCGGCATGGGTATGTGCTGAGACCGCGGCTGGCTCGTCATGTCGGAGTCGCAGAACAAGCTGATGAACCTCGGCGAGCTCGAGGTCGGCGAGCGTCCAGCAGAGTCGACGCTCGAGCCAGGTCTCGAGCGAGTCGAGGATTTCATCGTCGAGGATCGCCTCGTCACCGATGTCGGCGGCACGATCGGAGTCCGCGTCCTCTCGACCCCGGGAATGATCGCCGTTATGGAGCGCTGCGCCTCGATTCTCGCGTACGAGAACTTGCCGGATGGTCGCGCCACCGTCGGCTTCGAGGTCTGCGTCAAGCACGTCTCCGGCGCCGTCGAGGGCTCGCGCTGCACCGTGCGCGCCACCCTGCGTGAGATCGTCGACGAGCGCAAGCTGCGCTTCGAAGTCGAGGTGAGTGAGGACGAGCGCACGATCGGCCTCGGCACGCACGAAAGGCGAGCGATCGATGTGGGCGGCGTGAAGCGGGGCTGAGGCACCAGCGCCTCGGGCTAGCCTCCAGCAATGAGCGAGTACCCAACCGCCGTCCGCCTCCGCGAGGTCGGGCCGCGCGACGGCTTTCAAAACGAGCCCGAGGTGATCGCGACCTCCGACAAGATTCAGCTCATCGGCATGCTCGGCGACGCCGGCTTCAAGCGCATCGAGCTGACCTCATTCGTCCGCCCCGACGTCATTCCCCAGCTGGCCGACGGCGAGCAGGTGCTGGCCGGCTTCGAGCGCCGCGAGGGCATCGCCTACTCGGTCTTGATCCCGAATCAGCGTGGCCTCGATCGCGCGCTCGCGCTGCGCGAGCGCTTCGACGAGGTCAACCTCTTCCTCTCCGCGTCGGAGACTCACAACGCCAAGAACGTCAATCGCAAGATCGCCGAGTCGGTGCAAGAGATCGAGCGAGTGATCGAGCGCTCACTCGCCGAGGGCCTGCGCTGCGAGGGTGTGATCTCGACCAGCTTCGGCTGTCCCTACGAGGGTGAAGTTCCGGTCGAGCGGGTGCTCGACATCGCCGCGAGCCTGGCGGCCGCGGGCTGCGCGGAGATCGCCTTCGGCGACACGACCGGAATGGCAAATCCGCACCAGGTGGAAGAGTTCTTCGCGGCCGCCGGCGAGCGTCTGCGAGAGGTCGAGCTCACGGCCCATTTTCACAACACCCGCGGCCAGGGACTTGCCAATGTGCTCGCGGCACTCAGCGCCGGTGTCGACTCCTTCGAGTCGGCCTTCGGCGAGCTCGGCGGGTGTCCAGTGCCTCCCGGGGCAACCGGCAACATCGCCAGCGAGGACGTCGTCTCGATGCTGGAGGAGATGGGAATCGAGACCGGCGTCGACCTGACCAAGCTGATCGCGGCCTCACGTGCCGCGCAGGACTTGCTCGGTCGTTCGCTCGGCGCCCACGTGCTGACGGCGGGCCCGGTCGAGTGGCGACGGTAGGCTGAGGCGGAATGAAGAGCGACGGGTTCAAAGCCGCGGCTGAGGCCAAGGACTTCGACCGCGCCGAGTCCTTGTTCGCCGAGGACGCGACCTTCAGCAGCCCCGTCGTATTCAAGCCGTACGAGGGCCGTGAGCAGATCAAGCTCCTGCTTGGCGCGGTCGTCCAGGTGTTCGAGGACTTTCGCTATCTCGAGCAGGTCGAGACCGACGATCTCGCCGTGCTCATGTTCGAGGCTCGAGTCGGCGACAAGCAGCTCCAGGGCGTCGACATCCTGCGCTTCGCCGGCGACGAGATCGTCGAGCTGACGGTCATGGTGCGGCCGATGAGCGGCTTGAACGCGCTCGCCGAGCGTATGCGCCAGATGCTCGAAGCCGCCGGCGCCGCCTAAACGTGCAGAGACCGCAGATCGCGGTTCGCGAAGCCGTATCGGGCGACGAGGAAGCGATGGCGACGGTCGCGATCGCGGCCTGGCGAGAGGGCTTTCGCGGCATCGTCCCGGCGGCCGTCGACCCGGTCGAGGCCTGGCGCCCCGAGCGCATCTCCGAGCGCCTGCGCGACCCCGGCTATGACGAGCGCTCGATGCTCGTCGCCGCGTTCGGCGAGAGGATCGCCGGGCTCATCGTCTGCGGCCCCAGCCGCGATCATCGAAGCGTCACGCCCGAGGGCGAGTTGATGGCGCTCTACGTTCACCCGAGTCAGTGGCGGCGCGGCGTCGGCCGCGCCCTCGTCGCCGGTGCTGTTTGCGAGCTGATCGAGGCCGGCCATCAGCAGGCGATCGTCTGGACGCTCGCCGAGAGTCCCCGCAACATCGCCTTCTACGAGGCGCTGGGCTTCGTTCTCGACGGCGTTTCCCAGCGGCGCCCGGCGTTCGCCGAGACGCTCGAGCTGCGCCTGCGCGCAGCGCTGCCAAGCCTCAGCTCGGGCGACGGCATGTAGGCTCGGCGACCGCCGAGATCATTGCGCTGAATCGATTGGAGGGCCGAAAGACAAGATGGAGATCGTCAAGGTAGGAGTCGCCGGCTGCGGCCTGATGGGTCACGGAATTGCCCAGATCTGTGCTCAAGCCGGGTGGGACGTCGTAGTTTGCGAAGCCGATCAGGAGGCGCTCGACCGTGGCCTGGCCAAGATCGAGAAGCAGCTTGCACGCGCCGTCGAAAAAGGCAAGCTCGAGCAGTCGGGCGCCGACGACGTGCGCGCGCGCCTGCACGGGACGCTCGACCACGGCGACTTTGCCGATTGCGACCTCGTGATCGAGGCGATCACCGAGAACCTCGATGCCAAGCTCGATCTCTGGCGAGACCTCGACGACATCGTCAAGCCCGACGCCTACTTCGCCACCAACACCTCCTCGCTGGCCGTTGCCGATCAGGCGGCCGTGACCGGCCGTGCCGAGAGGTTCCTCGGCCTTCACTTCTTCAATCCGGCGCAGGTGATGCCGCTGCTCGAGGTCGTCAAGGCCGAAAAGACCAGCGACGAGGCCTACGAGCTCGGCTTCTCGCTTGGCGAGAAGCTCGGCAAGACGACGGTCGCCGCGGGCGACAACCGCGGCTTCATCGTCAACCGCCTGCTCGTCCCCTACATGCTCGACGCGATCCGCGCCCACGAGCAGGGTGTCGGCTCGGTCTCCGATATCGACAGGGGCATGAAGGCCGGCGCCAGCCACCCGATGGGCCCGCTGACGCTCGCCGACTTCGTCGGCCTCGACACGCTCGCGGCGATCGCCGATGTCATGGCCGAGGCCTACGGCGAGGATCGTTTCGCTCAGCCCGAGACCCTGCGAAAGCTGGTCGAGGCGGGCAACTTCGGCCGCAAGTCGGGCCGTGGCTTTTACGACTACTCGGGCGACAAGCCCGTCGCAGCGGACCCGCTGGTCTGAGTCGTCAGCGGCTGTATCTCGCTACGCTCGCGCCGTGGATCACTACTCCGTCGCACAGATCAGGCAGACGAGGTTCTCGCCGGCGCTGCGTGGCTACGACAAGCACGAGGTCGACAACTTTCTCGCCGAGCTGGCCGACTGGCTGGAGACCGGCGGCGAGGACGAGTCGCGCTCCGACGTCGTCCAGGGCGAGCTCGAGCGCATCGGCGAGGAGACGGGCGCGATCCTCACAGCCGCGCACGCCGCCGCCGAGGCGATGCGAGAGGACGCCGAGCGCGACACGCGAAAGCGCCTGATCGAGGCCAACCTGCGCGTCGAATCGATCCAGTCCGACGTCGACGGAGAGTTGACGACGGCGCGCCAGGAGGCGGACGCCTACATGCACAAGACCAAGACCAGCGCCGATGCCTACGACAAGGACACGCGTGAGCAGTCCGACGCCTACGCGGACCAGACACGGGCCGACGCCGAGATGGAAGCAAAGGCGATCGTCGAGCGCGCCAACGCCGAAGCGAGCAAGATCGTCGAAGCAGCGGCGCGCAAGCGCAAAGACATCGAGTCGATGATCTCCGACCTCGAACAGCGCCGAAGCAGCGTTCTCTCCGAGCTCGAGAGCCTCGCCAGCGGGATCACCGGGGCTACGACCCAACACCGTGTCCCGAAACAGCAGGAGACCGCCGACGTTTCACCCGAAGCGGAGACTCCTGAGCCTCAGCGCCAAGGCTGATCCGTGAGCATTCGCGAGGGAACGGACTTCGGCCGCGCGGTCGAGGCTGCGATCGCGGGAGGCCCCCAGCGCCATCACGACAAGACCGCCGAGCAGGGCAAGATGGCGGTGCGAGAGCGCGTCGCGCGGCTGGTCGATCCAGGCTCCTTCACCGAGGAGGCCCTGCTTGCCAACTGGGACGCTGAGGGTCTCGGCGCCGACGGCGTCGTCACCGGCTTGGCCCTCATCGGCGGTCGCAAGGTCTGTCTCATGGCCAACGACCCGACGGTCAAGGCAGGCTCGTGGGGTCCGAAGACGGTGGAGAAGATCCTTCGCATCCAGGAGCGGGCGCTCGCACTGGAGCTGCCGATGATCTACCTCGTCGACTCGGCGGGGGCGAGGATCACCGATCAGGTGCAGATGTTTCCCGGCCGTCGCGGCGCCGGCAGGATCTTCCACAACGAGGTCAAGCTCTCCGGCCGCGTGCCGCAGCTGTGTCTCCTGTTCGGCCCCTCGGCGGCCGGCGGCGCCTATATCCCCGCCTTCTGCGATGTCGTGATCATGCGCGAGGGAAATGCATCGATGTACCTGGGATCGCCGCGGATGGCCGAGATGGTGATCGGCGAGAAGGTGACGCTGGAGGAGATGGGCGGGGCGAAGATGCACACCAGCGTTTCCGGTTGCGGCCACTTTCTCGTCAAGACAGACGAGGAGGCGATCGACCTCGCCCAGACGTACCTCTCCTACATGCCGACCAACTGGCGCTCCGAGCCACCGCCTGCGCCGCCTGCCGAGCCCGAGGCCGACCTCGCTCCCTCGCAGATAGTTCCCGACGACGAGAAGACCGCCTTCGACATCAAGGAGCTGATCGGCGCACTCGTCGACGCCGGCACCTTCTGCGAGGTGCACGCACGCTGGGCGAAGGAGCTGGTTGTCGGCTACGCGCGCCTCGACGGGCGCGCGATCGGGATTGTCGCCAACCAGCCACGCCAGAAGGGCGGCGTCCTCTTCGTCGACTCCGCCGACAAGGCGGCGCGCTTCATCAACACATGCAACGCCTTCAACGTGCCGCTGCTCTTTCTCGCCGACGTGCCCGGGTTCATGATCGGCACCGACGTCGAGCGCCAGGGCATCATCCGCCATGGTGCGAAGATGATCAGCGCCGTCTCCGAGGCGACCGTGCCGAAGATCTCGGTGATCGTGCGAAAGGCCTACGGCGCCGGTCTCTATGCGATGGCCGGTCCTGCCTTCGAGCCCGACGGCTGTATCGCGCTGCCCGGGGCGAAGATCGCGGTGATGGGAGCCGAGGCAGCGGTCAACGCCGTCTTCTTCAACCAGATCCAGGAGATCTCAGACGAGACCGAACGCGAGCGCTTCGTCGCCGAGAAGCGCGAGGAGTACGCCGCCGACATCGACCTCCTGCACCTGGCTTCGGAGCTTGTGGTCGACGCGGTCATCGAACCCGACGAGCTTCGCGGCGAGTTGATCCGCCGCTACCTGCTCGCCGAGTCCAAGGGCCGCGAGTTCAGCGAACGCCGAAACCCGATTACACCGGCCTGAGGGGCGGCCTACGCGGTCGTAGCTCCCTCGGGCACGGCGCCGATGTCGCGCATGAACTGCATCGTGTCCCACTGCGTCCACGACTCGACGATGAGGCCGTCTTCGAACCGGTCGATCGTGATCCCCTCGATCGGCTGGCCGCGCTCGCCGGTCGGCTGCATGCCCGTGAACTCGTTCTCGAACGTGCCCTGAGCCGTCCTGCGAATCGCGACCCTGTCGCCGGATGCGAAGGCGTCGTCGATCGTGAACGAGAGGTCGGGGAAGGCGGCGCGATAGCCGGCCATCGCCTGCTTGGACGCCTCGCGGTCCTGATCGCCCAGTAGGGCATCGTGGCCGACGAAGCCCTCGGCGCACAGCTCGTCGATGAGATCGAGGTTGCCGTCGCCAAAAGCCTCCGTGATCAGCCGCTGGGACGCGGCGATCGTCTCCTCGAACATGGGTTACCTCCAGTGATTGGGATTTCCCCCCAGCGATCCGACCCTACCCCACGACACCCGCATTGCAAGGGACAATCCACGCCTCCCTCATCCCAGCGTCAACCGCGCGATCGCGACCATGCCGACGATCACGATCAGCACCCGCAGCGCGGTCGGCGAGAGTCGACGGCCGTAGCGGGCGCCGGCCACGGCCCCGGCGATCGAGCCCGCCGCGATCAGGCCCGCGACCGCCCAGTCGACGTTCGCCGCGATCAAGAAGACCACGCTTGCGGTCAGGTTGACGACGCCTGCGAGCACGTTCTTGAGCGCGTTTATTCGCTGCAGGGTGTCGCGCAGGCCGATGCCGAGAATCCCGACCAGGAGAATCCCCTGTCCGGCGCCGAAGTAGCCGCCGTAGACGCCGCTGGCCGTGACCGCTGCCCGCAGCGCGAGACCATTGTCTGCGCTGGGCCGCGGACGCTCGGCAAGTTTGCGGTCGACCAGCGGTTGGACAAGCACCAGCACGAGCGCGAGCGCGATCAGCGCCGGTACGATCGCGTCGAAAGCGGAGGCGGGGAGGACGAGGAGCAAGGCCGCCCCCGCCAGCCCACCGGCGACCGAGACCACCCCCAAGCTCAACGCCCGCCGGGCCTGTCCTTCGAGCTCGCGCCGGTAGCCAATCGCCCCCGCGATCGCCCCCGGAACGAGGCCGACGTTGTTGGAGACGTTGGCGACCAGTGGCGCATAGCCCAGCGCGATCAGGACGGGAAACGTGAGCAGGGTGCCACTGCCGACGACGGTGTTGATCGCGCCCGCACCGATTCCGGCGACGACGATTACGACTGCCTCGAGCGGGTCCATCGAGATGCGGAGGCTAGATGCGTGACACGGCGCTGCGACGAGCCCTTCGTATCCTCCCCGTCGTGCCCGCCTCCCCCGACACCTCCGCCTCGCCCGCGATCGAGCTTCGCGGCGTCGTCAAGACGTTCGGGTCGATCACCGCGGTCGATGGCCTCGACCTCGACGTCCCCGCTGGGATTTGCCTGGGCTTGCTCGGCCCCAACGGCGCCGGCAAGTCGACGACTATGCGGTTGCTCACCGGCCAGGCAATCGCCGACTCGGGCGAGATCAGGGTTCTCGGCCATGAGCTGCCTCGCGAGGCCAAGATCGCGCGCGCCGAGATGGGCGTCGTGCCGCAGCTCGACAATCTCGACGTCGACGTCACCGTCGAGGACAACCTCGCGGTGTTCGCCCGGCTCTACCG
>JBKJXG010000180.1:0-2712 GCA_046716525.1 Solirubrobacterales bacterium | reverse complement strand
GTGCGTTCGTCCCTGGAGGTGCGCTCGGATGAGCTTCGCCGTGTGGGCCAGATACGGATCGACCAGTTCCAAGCGCGGCTGGACGGGCTTCCGCAAGCCGACCAAGTGGCACGCGCGGAGTTCTCGTCGCGGCTCGACCAGATCGAGTTCGCCCTCCAGCGCGGAGATCCGACCTTGAGCCTGTCTCAGGAGGCGATCTCAGACGACACGCCGATCGGAACACCGGCCGTCCTGATCATCGCGCTCGCTGCGCTCGCGGGTTTGATGCTCGGTTCCGGGACGGCTCTGCTGCTCGAGCTGGTCAACCGCCGGGTCCGTGACGAGGAGGAAATTCTCCGGCACTACCAGCTCCCCGTGCTGGCGCGGCTGCCGCTGCTGGCGCAGCGCAGCAGGCAACGCCCCAGAGGCTCGAACTGGTACGTACCGCCGGGAATCAGGGAGCCGTTTCGCACGCTCGCCGTACAGCTGGAGCAGCTTGGCGGCGGCAGCCGGGTGGTGATGCTGACCAGCCCGACCCGCGGGGACGGCAAGACCACTTCGGCGATCAACCTCGCGGTGACACTGGCGGCCACCGGCAAGAGCGTCATCCTCCTCGACTTCGATCTACGCAATCCACAAGTCGCTCGTTCCCTCGGGCTGAACGAAGGTCTTCACCTGAGCGCCTTGGTCGATCCTCAGCTCAACGTCGAGACACTGCTCGTGCGTCCCTCGGAACTGCGGACATTTCGCGTGCTACCGGTGATCCTCGACGCGCAAGAAGCCCACCTGATCGATGCCGTCGGGTGGAGGCTGCCGCAGGTAATCGAACAGGCGAGCACACTCGCCGACTACGTCATCGTGGACACGCCGCCGCTCGGCGAGGTCAGCGATGCGCTCAGCCTCGCCCCGCTGGTCGACAATATCCTCGTCGTTGTGCGGCCGGGCAACACGAGCCGAAGCCATCTCGCTGCCATGCGCGAGTTGCTCGAACGTACCCAGCTTCACCCTGAGGGCTGCATCGTAATCGGCGGCACCGAGCGTGTGGGCAGGGGCTATTACGGCTACGGTGCCGGCAGCGCTCCCGACCTGGTCCTCCGAGCTGCGCGCCCGGGATCGAACGGCCCGCCCGAGAGCGGGCAGGCGGATGTGCTCCGCGCGGACTGATTGCGGGATACGGTGACGCTGGTCCGCGACGGCAACGAGGGCTTTCGCGATGCGCCGGCGAGCGAAAGGCCAACAGCGATGCCACGTAGGGCGACCCCTTTGCCTGCCGTCACGGGCCCGGAGGGGATCCTCGACGAGACCCAGGTGGTGCCTAGGGGCGGCCGCGCTGCGCCAGCTGCTCTGCGAGCGCGACCATACGCTCGCCTTGGCGCTCGCGCAGGTTGTCGGCGGCAAAGGAGCGGCCGTTCTCCCCGAGCCGCTTAGCGAACTCCTTGTCCTCGGCAAGGCGTCGGACCGCGACCGCGATCTCGTCAGGTGAATCGGGGTCGGCGACCACGCCGACTCCGGCCTGCTCGGTCAGTGCCGCGGTCTCCCCGATCGCCGCGACCACGAGTGGACGACCTACGGCGCAGCAGTCGTAAAGCTTCGAGGGCACGAAGTCGGCGAGGCTGCGCTGCTGGGGAACGAAGGCGGCGTCCGCTGCTCGCAGGTACTCGGCGGCGCGCTCGGCCGGCATGATTCCCGGGAACTCGACGATCCCGGGAGGGAGCTCGGACGCGACGTCCTCAAGCTGCGCGCGGGCACCACCGTCGCCGATGATCACGAGCCTGAAGCCGGAGCCAAGGCGGCGGGCGGCCTCGATCGCCACGTCCAGCTTGCGGGATGGCCCGAGATTGCCGGCGTACGCCCAGACGAACTGCGCGCGTGGGAGTCCGAGTGCCGAACGGTCCACCGTGCGCTCGCCGGCCTCGATCCACATCCGGGTCGTGCCATTGGGAATCAGCGTCACCTTCGCGGGCCCGACGCCCCTCGCGATCTCGTCGAGAAACGGTCTGGTCACGGTCGTGATCCGATCGGCACGGCGGTACAGGAGGGCCTCGAGACGTTGGGCGGCAGCATAAGCGCGGCCCTCTCTCAGCTCCCCGATAGCGAGGGCCGCTTTCGGCCACAGATCGCGTACGTCGAGGATCCATGGCACGCCTCGAACCGCCGCCACCGCTGCAGCAGCGGCGGCTACCGAGAGCGGGGGGGAGCTGGCGAGGATCACCGTGGGCCGCTTTCGCGTCATTCCTACGGCCACCGCCATGCCGGCGTAGGTTGCATAGCAGGCAAGGCGCGTCGACATGTTCTTGACGGGCCCCGTCCGAACCCAGACGTAGCGAACCGTGGCGCCACCCACACGTCGACTGATCAGCGGGCGTCCACGGTACTCGACAGGCACGACGCCGACCGGATGATTCGGGACGGGACAGATGATCTCAACCTCATGACCGCTGGCGACGAAGCTCTGCGCGAGCGCCTCGACCCGATAGCGAGGGGCCGTCACCTCCGGCACGAAGAACTGCGTATAGATCTGGATCCGCACGCGACTCAGTTCGTAGTTGCATTGTCGGCTGCGGTTGGCGGCTCGACGAGCGTCGCGAACACCGCCCAGCGCTCGGCTGCGCTGTAGAGCGGATGGCAAGCGGTGAGCACTAGCCGCTCGTAGCCGACGTTGCGAACGATCCCGGATTGCGAGGGGTCGACGATCTCGTGCTTTTGGACCCGGTACGTGAAGCTGCCGTACGG
>JBKJXG010000179.1:0-3043 GCA_046716525.1 Solirubrobacterales bacterium | reverse complement strand
GGTGGATCTCGAACAGATTGGTTCCCAGCTGCTGTTGTGGCAGGCCGGCGGTGATTGCGATCAGGTCGCCCGACTTGGCGACGTTGCATTGCGCGGCGAGACGCGCGCATTCGTCGAGCAGTTGCGTGATCCCGGCCCAGTCTTCGGCGATCGTGGACTGCACGCCGAACAGAAGGTTGAGCCTGCGCACGGTCTCCACCCGCGGCGAGATCGCCAGCACAGGCACGCGTGGGCGGTGCGCGGAGACGAGCCGGGCGGTGCGCCCGCTGCGCGTCGGCACGACGATCGCGGCGAGTCCGAGCGTGTAAGTCGAGCCGACCGCCGCGCGCGCAACCGATCCCGCGATGTCGTTGGAGTCCGACGCGACGCGGTCGAAGACCCAGTCGCCGTAGGGCAGGTCGGTCTCGGTCGAGCGCGCGATCCGGTCCATCACCCGCACCGCCTCCGCCGCGTGCTCGCCGATCGCGGTCTCCTCGGAGAGCATCACCGCGTCGGTGCCCTGATAGATCGCGTTGGCGACGTCGGTGACCTCGGCGCGGGTAGGTCGCGGCGCAGCGACCATCGAGGCGAGCATCTGGGTCGCCGTGATCGACGGACGCGCGTACTTGCCGGCCAGCGCCAGCAGCCGCCGCTGCACCCCGGGCACCTGCTCGATCGGCAACTCGATCCCGAGATCGCCGCGGGCGACCATGATTCCCGCCGTCGCCGCCTTGACGATGTCCTCGGCGCGCTCCGCGGCCTCGGGCTTCTCGATCTTCGCGATCACGGGGATGTCGGCGCCGCTGGTGCGCACCCTGCGCTCGACCGGAGCGAGGTCCTCGGCGCGCCGCACGAACGAGACCGCAAGCAGGTCGATCCCCTGTTCGACGGCGAAGTCGACCCACCCCAGGTCCTCGCGACCGGCCGCGGGCAGTCCGACGTTGGCACCGGGCAGGTTCAGGCCCTGATGAGAGGCGACGCGTCCGCCGACCTCGACCGCGCAGCGCACCTCGTTGCCCTCCGCAGAGCTCACCCGGAGGCGAATCCGACCGTCAGCGAGGTAGATCTCGCTCCCGGGCGAGACCACGGCGGGCAAGTCGTCGTAGGAGACATAGAGGCAGTCCTGGGTGCCGAGCTGCTCGCGCGTCGTCAGCGTGATCTCGCTGCCGGGGCGCAGCCCGACGATTCCGTCCTCGACCTCGCCGATCCGGATCTTCGGACCGGGTAGGTCCCCGAGGATCCCGATCTCCTTGCCGCTGCGCTCGGCCGCCTCGCGCGCCCAGGCGACGTTCTCGGTGTGCTCGGCGCGGGTGCCATGGGAGAAGTTGAGGCGAAAGACATCCGCTCCGGCCTCGATCAGCTCGGACATCATCTCGACGGTTCGCGTCGCGGGGCCGATCGTGGCGACGATCTTCGTTCGCCGATGGCCGCTCATCGCAGTCGCCTCGTTGGCGCTTCCGCGGCGACCGCCGGGAAGTCCTCGGTGTGTGGCGTGTGCGTTCGTCCCGGGCCGTCGTCGCGCTCGAGCTCGCCGCCCCCGGACGTCTCGAGTCGCTGGACGTAGGGCAGCTGCCAGGCGGCGCCGGCGAGCCCGAGGCCGATTGCGACGCAAAGCAAGGAGAGGAACCATTGGCCGCCTGAGAGCAGTTCCAGCTCGAAGAACTCGCGGACCGGCCCGATCGCGAGGATGCCGGCGAAGACCGCGCCGAGGAACGCGACCAACATCAGCATGTAGCTCTGGATCGTGATGTGCTCGCGGCCGGGGCCGCGCTCGAGCAGGACGATGAAGCAGAGCCCGAGCACGATCAGGGTCGTCGTCGCCGCGGTACGCCCGTCCTCGAGGCTGCCCCCGGCGAGCCCGTCGACGAAGAAGAACGACAGCAACGAGGCGATCCCCATCGCGATCCCGGCCGGGAAGGCGAAAGCGGCAAGCGCTTTCAGCAGGCGTCCGCGATAAAGCGGGCCTTCACTCGGGGCGAGTGCGAGGACCAAGGACGGGATGCCGATCGTGAGGAAGGCGGCGACCGTGAGATGGCGCGGCAGGAATGGGAAAGTGAAGCCGAAGATCGAAGTCAGCGTGATCAGGAAGCCGGCGTAGACCGACTTCGTCAAATAGAGGCGACCGAGGCGGTGGATGTTGCGAGCGATGCGCCTGCCTTCGGCGACCGCGCGGGGCAGCATCGAGAACTCGTCGCGCAGCAAGACGATGTCGGCGATCCCCTTCGTGATCTGGCTGCCCGAGCCCATCGCCACCGCCATCCGCGCCTGCTTCAGCGCCGGCACGTCGTTGACGCCATCGCCGATCATCGCCGTGAACCTTCCCCGATCAGAAAGGGCGCTGACGAGTGCTTTCTTCTGCTCGGGCTTGATCCGGCAGAAGACGGTGTTGCCAAGCGCGGCATCGGCGATCCCGCCTTTGTCAGACGGAATCTCAGAGCCTTCGATGACGCCGGCGCTTTCGGGCACACCGATCGCCCGCGCCACCGCGGTCACGGTCTCGCGCGCGTCGCCCGAGATCAGCTTCAGGTCCACCTGCTGCTCGCGCATGTAGGCGATCGTCTCCGCCGCATCGGGGCGCAGCGTCTCCTCGAGCACGATCAGCGCCCTCGGCTCGAGCTCGGGCGGCGGCTGGCTCGCAGGGTCGGCGGGCAGCGGCCCGCGGGCGACGCCAAAGGCGATCACCCGGCGCCCGGCGGAGGTGTGTTCCTCGAGTGCTCGCTGCAGACCTTCGGACAGCGTTAGAGCGCCTGCTGCGATGAGGATGTCAGGGGCGCCGATGACGAAGCTCGAACCGCCGATCTCCAGGCCGCTCCACTTCCATTCGGAGGAGAACGGCACCTCCGAGCCGACGCGCTCGGCGCACGCCGGAAAGCTCTCGGCGATCGTCTCCAGGGTTCGGTTTCGCTCACCGGCAGAGGCGGCGAAGGTGCCGAGGTCGCGCTCGGCGCCGGCGAGATCGGCCGGGTTGGCGGCCTCGACGCGCACGAGGCGCAGCGAGCCGTCGGTGAGCGTGCCCGTCTTGTCGACGCAGATCGTGTCGACGGCGGCCAGCGCCTCGGTCGCC
>JBKJXG010000178.1:0-4198 GCA_046716525.1 Solirubrobacterales bacterium | reverse complement strand
GTCCAAGGCGATCAGCACGACCGGCCGGCGGTGGCGCTCGACCAGACGCGAGGCGACAATGCCGACGACGCCTGGATGCCAGCCTTCGCCGGCGAGCACGATCCCGGCAGCGTCGGCTTGCTCGGGCGCCAGCTCGCGTCGCGCCGCCTCTGCCTGCGCCAGCACCCCGCGCTCGACCTCTCGGCGCTCGTAGTTGGCGCGGTCGAGCTCAGACGCGATCTCGGCGGCGCGAGCCGCGTCGTCGGTGAGCATGAGCTCGACGCCGGCGTCGGCGCGATAAAGACGACCAGCCGCGTTGATCCGAGGCCCGAGCCGAAAGGCGAAGTCACTCTCGTCGAGGCGCTCGGGTGTGATCGACGATGTCTCCATCAACGCCCGCAGGCCGGGCCGCTGAGCCCGGCGCGCTTCCTCGAGACCGTGCCTAACCAGGGCTCGGTTCTCTCCCTGCAGCGGGACGAGGTCAGCGACCGTGGCCAAAGCCACGAGGTCGAGCTCGACCTCGAGAGAGGTGCCCAGCAACGCGGTCGCGAGCTTGTAGGTGACCGCTGTCGCACAGAGCTCGCCGAACGGATATCCGCTGACGACCGGATGCAGGATCGGGCAATCGGGAAGCTCGGCGCCTGGTTGATGGTGGTCGGTGACGATCACGTCGATGCCCTGCTCTCGCGCCATCGCCACCTCAGCCACCGAGGTGATCCCACAGTCAACCGTGATCAACAGCTGCGTGCCGCGGTGACACAGACGATCGATCGTCGCGGCAGTGAGGCCGTAGCCATCGTCCTGGCGGCCGGGGATCAGCCAATCGCAGTCGGCGCCGAGCTCGCGAAGCGCCCGAATCGCGATCGCCGTCGAGCAGACGCCGTCGACGTCGTAGTCCCCATGAACCGTGATCCGCTTGCCGCCCGCAACCGCGTCGCGGATCTGCGCCACGACCTCGTCCATGCCGTCGAACAGGAAGGGATCGTGGTCGTCAGCGGCCTCGAGGAACGCCCGCGCGGTCTCGACCGTGTGAAAGCCGCGGCGAACGAGCGTCACCGCGACCGGCTCGGCCAGGTCGAGGGCGGCCATCAGCGCACGTACCTCGGAGTAGTCGAAAGGGGCAAGGGTGAACGCTTGTGCTCGCTGGGCCACCCACCCAAGCTAAGGACGGGCTAGGACGGAATCGGCCCCTCGGGCTCTGCCTCCTGGCGCACGCCGAGCATGTAGACGAAGCCGAGTCCGAGCGCCGTCCCCGGGATTGCATAAAGCACCGTGGCGAGGTTCGTTTCGCCGATGCTGTCACCGAGGGCGATCTGCGCGATTGCACCGGTGATCATGGCGCCGGTGGTCGCGCCCAGCAGGGCTCCAACGATGCCACCCCAAAAACGGTCGGGGATGAAGACGGTGAAGTGCCACAGCGCGATCCCGGTCGTGAACCAGACGAGTGCTGCCATCTCAGCGACCCCTGCCCTTCTTGCGCTGGCTGCGCGACTGCTTCTTGCGCCCTGTTTGGCGGGTGCGCTGAGCGTCCGCACCCGGACGCCCGGCGACCGCTGTGTCGGCCTCCTCGCCAGTGGGCTCGACGGCTGCCGAACGCTCGACCGGCGGATCGGCAACCGCTACCGGTGACTCGTCGAGTGGCGGTGCCTGCTGTGGGCGAGCCGGCTCGCCGGCGAGATCGCCTGCCGCGGAACTGGGCACGTGGCGCTCGACCTGGTCGATCTTGGCGACGACATTCTGCTCGGGGAAGGTCGGCACATAGCCCATCGCCTCGATGATCCTCGCTCGGCGCGAGCGATACGCGGGCTCGCGCTCCTTCCAGGCGGTCAGGACCGGGGCGGCGATGAAGATCGACGAATAGGTGCCTGAGATCAGGCCGATCAGCATCGCGAAGGCGAAGTCTTGCAGCGTCTCACCGCCGAAGAAGAGCAGCACGGTGACCAGGAAAGCCGTCGAAAGGCCGGTGATCAGCGATCGGGTGAGGATCTCCGACATCGAGCGGTTGACGATCTGCGAGAACGCCGCGCGCGGCATCCGCGGCACGTTCTCGCGAATGCGGTCGAAGACAATGATGCCGTCGTACATCGAGTAGCCGAGAATGGTCAAGAAGGCAGCGACCGTGGCGCTCGAGACCTCCCTTCCGGTCAGGGCATAGATGCCGCCGGTGATGAGGATGTCGTGGACGAGCGCGATCAGCACCGGTACGGCCTACTTGGCCTCGAAGCGGAACGCGACGTAGGCCGAGATCACCAGCAGGCTGAAGACGATCGCGATCAGCGCGCTTCTCGCAACCTGCTCGCCGAACGTGGGACCGATCGATTGGCTGTCGACACCCGCCTGATCCCCCTCGAGCCCGAATGCTTCCTCCATAAGCGGCCCAACGTCGGAGGCCTGGTCGGGCGGGATCTGAGCCTGGATCTGATAGACGTTGGCCCCGAACTCGGGGTTGTCGGTCTCCTGGATCTTGGCGGTGTCGGCTCCCTCGATCGCACCATCGGTGAGCACCTCGCGAACCTCGTCGACCGATGCGGGCTCTGCGAGCGCCACCTGGATCCGCGTGCCGGACTCGAAGTCGATGCCGAGGTTGAGCTGCTTGTCGGCAAAGGCGATCGCGCCGATTGCCAGGATCAGCCCCGAGGCCGAGAAGAAGTACCTACTCATCCCGGTGAAGTCGAAGCTCCATCCCGCGCCCTCACCGCTGGCGCCGAGGAAGCTCGGCGATCGCAGGATCTTCGAGCGCCCGAGAAGCCCGAGGATTGCCTGGGTGAACAGGACCGCGGTAAAGAGCGAGACGATCGTGCCGATGCCGAGTGTGAATGCGAAGCCCTTGACGCCGGCGCTCGCGAGCACGAAGAGGATGAACGCCGTGATCAGGGTGATCACGTTGGCGTCGATGATCGTCGCGATGCCCTTCTTGTAGCCCTCCGAGATCGCCGAGAGCATCGATCTGCCCGCGCGCACCTCTTCCTTGATGCGCTCGAAGATGACGATGTTGGAGTCGGCAGCGACGCCGATAGTGAGGATGAGGCCGGCGATGCCCGGCAGCGTCATCGTGATCGGGATCAGCTTGATCAGGGCGAGAAAGAAGACGGCGTAGACGAGCAGCCCGAGACCGGCGATCAACCCGAGGAAGCGGTAATAGAAGAGTAGGAACAAGAGGACGACGCCGAGGCCGGCGAGGCCGGCGATAAGACCCTGGTCGAGCGCTTGCTCGCCAAGCGTCGCCGAGACCGTCGACTGGCTGATCAGCGCGAGCTTGATCGGCAGGGCGCCAATCCGCAGCACCTCGGCCAGGTCCTGGGCCTCGGTCAGCGTGAAGTTGCCCGAGATCTGAGCTCCGGTGCGGCCGTCGATGCCGTCGGGGTTCTCCTTGAAGTTGATCTGTGGGCGCGACTGCAGCTGCCCGTCGAGGACGATCGCAAAAGTGCCGGAGAACTCTGAGGCGACCTGCTCGTCAGCCGTCGATGCCGGTTGTCCCGTCTCCGCGAAGAACTCCTCTTGGCCGCGGAGCGAGATCCGCCTGGTGACCTCCTGGAATGCTGCCTGACCTTCGTCGGTGAACTCGAAGGTGACGTTGGGCTGGCTCGTCGTCGGGTCCGAGCCTTGCTCGGGGTTCTCGATCTGATCGCCCGAGAGCTCGGGCCGGTCGCGCAGGACGAAGAACTGCGAGGTGCCCGTCTCTCCTTCGTCGACGTCCTCGGTCAGCGGGTCATCGGTCGCCGGCTCCTCGACGACGACGGTCCCTTGCGGAACCTCGAGCACCTCTGTGTTCGCGGGCTGCTTGCCGTCGGTGGGGATGAAGAGGTCGGCCCGCTCCTCGGACGGCTCGCCGATCGGCAGCAGGGTGTCGGCGTCGAACAGGTAGTAAGTGGGCCCGCTGGTGGTGCAGAGGTCCTCGAAGCACTCGGCCTCGCGCTTGGAGGCGGCGCGCACAGCGTCGATGAGGCGGTTGTGGCTGCGATCCTCGGCGTTGTCGAGCTCGGGGTTGGGCGGGATCACGTTGGACTCCTCGCCCGGCCCGCCCTCCCAGTCGTAGAAGAAGAGCTGGGCGGTGGTCCCGATGCGGTCGATTGCACGATCGGATTCCGAGACGTCTGGCAGGCCGATCTCGATCTGGTCGGGACCGACTCTTGTGATCTCCGGCTCGGAGACACCGAGGCTGTCGACGCGTTCGCGGATGATCTCGATCGCCCGGTCGACATCCTCGGCCTGGACTTCG
>JBKJXG010000177.1:0-7412 GCA_046716525.1 Solirubrobacterales bacterium | reverse complement strand
GGGCGCTCGAAGACGATCTTGGCGATACGAGCGCGATCGACGTTGCCCTGCGGGGCGATCTCCTCACCCCAGCGTTCGACGAGCAGGTCGCGCACGGTGTCTGTCTCGAGCAGCTCGTGCACGATCGCATCGCTCGCGAGGGTCTCGGCTCCTAAACGTCCAAGAGCTGCAAGCGCTTCCGATTTGCCGGCAGCGATGGCACCGGTGAGGCCGATGACGGGGATCGCTGGGTGCACGGCGGACCCTCGTGATTGCGCGGCGGTCACCGCGCACTGCTCAGGATTCTTCAGTTGCCTCGTCGCCGCTGTCGGCGACGGGCTCGGCCGCTTCCGGTGCTTCTGCAGAGGCCTCGGACTCAGCGGCAACGTCGGGCTCGATCGCTGCTTCGGGTGCGACCGCCGCTTCGGGCTCCACCGCGGCCTCTGATGGGGCCGCCTCCGACTCGGCTGCCGGCGCGTCTGAGAAAACCTCCTCGGAGAGACCGATATCGGGGACGCCCTCGGCCTCGGCCGGTGCGGAAGGGGGCTGATTGCCAGGCTGAAGCTCCGGCGGAATCAGGTCGCGCAGGGGGAGGTTGTCATTCGCGGCAGCACGCTTGACGCTGAGCGAGATCCGGCGCCGCTCCTCGTCGATTTCGAGGATCCGCACCCAGGTTTCCTGACCGGGCTGGACTACCTCCCCGGGGGTCTCGACGTGATGCTCGGCGAGCTCGGAGATGTGGACGAGGCCTTCGACGCCGGGAACGATCTCGACGAAGGCTCCGAAGGCGACCACCTTGGTCACCTTGCCCTCGAGAATGTCGTTGGGGCGGTACTCGTTGAGCACCTTCTGCCACGGGTCCTCCTGGGTCTGCTTGAGGCCGAGCGAGATGCGCTGGCGGTCGCGGTCGATGTCGAGCACCTTGACTCGCACCGTCTCGCCGATGCCGAGCACCTCGGAAGGATGGTTGACATGGCTCCATGAGAGCTCGGAGATGTGGATCAAGCCGTCGATGCCCTCGAGGTCCACGAAGGCGCCGAAGTCGACGATGTTGGAGATCTTGCCCTCGACAACCTGACCGGGCTCGAGTCGTCCCAGGATCTGCTCGCGGACTTCCTTACGCTCCTCCTCCAGCACCGCGCGGCGCGAGAGGACCACGTTGTTGCGCGAGCGGTTGAGCTCGATCACCTTGCATTCGAGCGTCTGACCCTTGAACTCATCGAGGTTGTGGACGCGGCGGATATCGACCAGCGACGCTGGCAGGAAGCCGCGGACGCCGAGGTCGAGGATGAGGCCGCCCTTGACGACCTCGATAACTGTGCCGTCGACGGGCTCGCCGGACTCGGCAGCGGCCTCGATCTTGCGCCACGCCTTCTCGAAGCGCGCGCGCTTCTTCGACAGAATGAGCCGGCCTTCCTGGTCCTCCTTGGTCAGCACGAGGGCGTCGACCTGCTCGCCCAGCGAAACCTCCTCGGAAGGGTCGACCGAGCGACGGATCGAGAGCTCGTTGGCCGGAATCACGCCTTCGGACTTGAAGCCGATGTCGACCAGAACCTCGTCCTTGTCGATGCGCACGACCTCGCCGGCGACGACATCGCCCTCCTCGAAGGGCTTGATCGTTGCGTCGTAGTTGGGTACGAGCTTGCCGTCGACCTCGATCAGGAGGTCGACCGAGCTGCCATTGCTGGCAGCCGGCGGCGGCGACGCGGGTGTAGCGGCGGGCGTCTCGGCGGCAGGGTCAGTCGTTGTCTCGGCGGTAGACACGGCGGCTAACTATGGCAAAAACCGTCGGGGTTACCGAGAACGAGTGAAGATCCGCAGCAAGATGAGGAAGGTGTCGGTGAAATCAAGGTCGAGCGCAAGGGCTCCGAGGATAGAGGCACGCTGTTCGGCGTCGCCCGCGAGCCCAGCCTGGCGCGGTCGAACGGTACCCTCGGCAACCGATGCCTCGGCGTGAGACAAAGCGCGGCGCGCGACGCACGCCCCTTGCGGGCGACTACGACGTTCTCATCTGCGGGGCGAGCTTCGCCGGCCTGACCGTCGCGCGTGAGCTGGCAGGATCCGGTGCACGCGTTTTGATCGTCGACCGCTACGAGATCGGCGAGCGCCAGACCTCCGCCTGCGCGGCGCCGACGGAATGGCTCGAGGCGATGGGGGTTGCCGGCTCGATGCGCCAGACCTTCGACACCCTCGTCGTTCACACGCCCCATTCGCGTGCCGACTTCCACCTCCCTTGGACGTTCTCGACGTTCGACTATCGCGAGTTGTGCGGACTGTTATGGGGTCAGTGCGATGCCGAGTTCGAGACGGCAAAGGTTGAGGGGCGCTCCGGACTCACTGTGCATACGGATCGCGGCGACCTATCCGCCCCGCTGGTGGTCGACGCGCTGGGTTGGCGGCGGATCCTGGCGGCCGACGGTGTCGGCGTTCAACCGCCCGATGCGCCGCTGTCCCGTGGGCTCGAGGTGCATCCGAGCGGCTCGGGCGAGGAACTCGAAATCTGGATCGACCGAAAGTACGTCCCGGCCGGCTACGGCTGGAGCTTTCCCGCAGGCGACGAGGTTCGCATCGGTGTCGGCTCGTTCGATCCTCGCTTCCACGTCAAGGAGACGACGGTGCAGCTCGCCGAGGACCTCGATCGCGATGCGGTCCGCTATCAGGGCAACTGGATCCCCCACAAGCTGCGCGCGGCGACCGCGGACGGCATCTTCTTCGTCGGAGACTCAGCCGGCCACTGCCTGCCGCTGACCGCGGAAGGCATCCGCACGGCCTTCTACTTCGGCATCGCCTGCGGCCGTGAGCTGCGACGTGTGGTCGAAGAGCGTGCGTCAGCCGAGACCGCGCTGCGCCGCTACGGCGACTTCTCGGCTCGCCACCAATGGCAGTTCGAGTGGATGCTGCGGGTGCAGAAGCTGGTCCCTCGCGTGCCGCCGCGGGTGCTCGCCGCGGCGCTCGCTGCGATGGAGCGCGGCGGCTTTGTCGACTGGTCGTTCGGCCATTACCTCAAGATCGCCCACCCTTCGTTCGCGCAGGCGCCGAGTCGTGTCGAGGCGACGGCGCGTGCACTGACCGCAGCCTAGTTTCAGGACGTCGCTCAGCGAACGATGAGGAAGGTGCCGGCGAGCAGCAGAACGACGCCGATCACACGCTCGAGCGTGATCGGCTGCTCGTCGAGGCCGAGAAAGCCGACCTTGTCGAGCACCAAAGACAGCGTCTGCTGACCGGTGATCGTGGCGGCGGCTACCCCGCCGGCGCCGATCGTGCTCACGGTGACCAATGCCGTGAACACGTATGCCGCTCCGAGGACTCCGCCGAGCAGGTAGTACCAGGGGATGTCCAGTGCCTCGGTCAGGCCCGGAGCCTGGCCCGCGAGCGCCGCGATCACCGCCAGCAGCAGCGTCCCGATCGCAAACGAGAGCAGGGCGGCGGCGATGTTGCCTGTTGCGCGGCCGAGACCGGCGTTGACCGCGGGCTGCATCGCGATCAAGCCGCCGACCACCGCCATCGAGAACACCGCCAAGCCCCGGTCCATGGCGACGATCCTAGTCCTCTAGATACGTGAAAACTCGATTTGCGTGATTGATGGCGAGCTGGCGTGTTTACATGTTCAGGTGATGCCGATCGCGCGGGTCAATCCGCAGCGGAGGCGACGACGACAATGGCGCCGATGACGAAGAAGCCGCTTGCCCGCGCAGTCCTGCGCTCGCAGTCGGACGATCGTCTCGTGCACCTGGCACGCGAGGGTGGTGAGTTGGCGTTCGAGGAGATCGTTCGCCGCTACCGGCCGGGCCTGGTCGCCTTTGCCGGCGCCTACACGTCTCCTTCGGCTGCCGAGGACGTGGTCCAGGACAGTCTCGCCAGCTCCTGGACGGCATTGCAGAAGTCGAGCAAGGAGATCGCAGTGAAGCCGTGGCTCTACACGATCGTTCGCAACAGAGCGCTGAACGCGCGTCGAGACGCGAAGCCCACCGAGCGCCTCGACGAGAACATCGACGGCGTGCGCCAGCCGAGTGAGGTCGTGCTGGGCAAGGACGAGCTCGCGCGAGTGGTGGTCGCCGTCAACGCGCTACCCGAGGCACAGCGCCAGGCGCTCGTGCGCAGCGCGTTGGAGGGTCACACCCATGACCAGATCGCCGAGGCGCTCGAAACCTCGCCCGGTGCCGTGCGACAGCTGATCTACCGAGCTCGCGCAAGCGTGCGCTACGGCTTCGGAGCGCTTCTACCACTGCCGCTGGTCTCCGCTTTCGCCGGTACCGGCGCCGGGGCTCCGGTGGTTGCCGCGACAGCGGGGACGGTCGGGACCGTTGGCGCCGGCTCGATGCTGGCCAAGGGCGTCGCGGTGGTGGCCGTCGGCGCAGCCGCGATCGGCGGTGGCATCGCGCTCGAGCAGTCGGACGGCAGCGGCAATGATCAGAAAGGCTCGGCCGCAGAGCGCGAGCCTGGCGCAAGCGGAGCCGAGGAACGGCAGCAGGCGACCGATTCGAGCGACTCGGGCGTCGGCTCCGGCGTTGCCGACTCGTCGTCCTCGTCAGCCGACGGCGGCAGCTCGGACTCCAGCGGCCCGGGCTCGGGAGGCCAGCCCGACGACAACGACTCTGAGGGCAGCAACGAAACTGCCGAAGGCGACGAACAGCGCGAGGAGGAGGCCGAGGACGCTCGTGACGAGGCTGAAGGCGCGCTCGACGACGCCCGTGACGAGGCTGAGGACGCCCGTGACGAGGCTGAGGATCCCCCCGATTTAGACAGCTCAGGCTCGTCGGGATCGGGCTCCGACTCGAGCGGCTCAGGCTCCTCCGGTTCGGTCTCCGACTCGAGCGGATCGGGGTCCTCGGGCTCGGGATCAGATTCGAGCGGCTCAGGCTCCTCCGGGTCAGGCTCCTCCGGCTCGGGCTCCGGGCCGGAACCCGACGACCTGGAGCCCCCACCGGACGAGCTCTTATCCTCAGGCTCCGGTTCAGGCTCGTCCGGCTCGGGCTCGGACTCCGACGACTCTCCCTGAGCCGATTCAGCTCCAGCGCGGCTTGAGACCGGACAGCCGCGGCTTCGCCTGCGCGGCGAGCACCGGCTCGAGCGCGTCGGAGAGCTCGGCCGGCGAGGGGCGCTCGACTGGGTTGCGCTGCAGGCAGGCCAGGATCGGCGCGGCTATCTGCGAGGGCAAAATGGCTGGATTCGGATCCATGTCGAGCTGCGGCCAGCGCGCCACCGGATCGTCGGACTTGCGATCGGCGCCCGGGAAGGGGCGTTCACCGGTCGCCGCCATGTACAGCGTCGCTCCGAGCCCGAAGACGTCGGCGGCGGGACCAACTGGTCCCAAAGCGACCGGGTCACACTGCTCGGGGGCCATGTAGGCGTCCGTGCCCCGCGAGCGCTCGAGCGCTCGCGCTGCGGCAAAGGGCATGGCGACGCTGAGGTCGATCAACCGCGGTGGGGCGCTCATGATCGTGTTGGACGGCTTGACGTCGAGGTGAACGATCCCCTCGGCCGCAAGGTAGTGAAGGGCCGAGCAGATCTGGGTGGCGAGGGGCACCAACTGCTCCGGGGGCAGCGGGCCGTAGCGCCGGATCAAGCTCGACAGGCGGGGACCCTCGAGGTGCTCGAGGACGACGTGCGGCCGAGGCCCATCGAGGACATGGTCAAAGCCACGCACGATCACGGGATGATCGAGTCGTTCGAGGATCTGGACCTCGGATGCGAGGCCGGCGAGTGCGCCGGCATGCCCCACGAGATGCGGGCGAATCAGCTTGACGACGACGATCGCATGCAGGTGCTCATCGAAGGCGAGGTAGGCCTCATAGCGGGTGCCTCCACCCAACCGCCGCAAGGCGACGCGCCCTGGGGCGATCTCGTCGCCCTCTTGCAGCTTCCATTTCGTCCGTGAGGGAGGCTCGCTGATGGTCGTAGTCATAACGGCTCAAACGGCGAGAAGGCGGGCAGGGCTGCTCGCCCCGCCCGCCAATTCGCGCTCGAATCAGTCGTTGGTATCGACACCCGTCACGGTGTCGTTGCCATCGCTGGTGCCGTCGTCACCATTGGTGCTGTCACCGTCGGTGTCGTCGTCGCCACCCTTGGTGTCGTTGCCATCGCTGGTGCCGTCGTCACCTTTGGTGGTATCACCGTCGGGGTCGTCGTCGCCACCCTTGGTGTCGTTGCCGTCGCTGGTGCCGTCGTCACCCTTGGTTGCGTCGCCGTCCGTCTCGCCGGCATCGGTGGTGGCGCCGGTGTCGCCGGCATCGCTGCTGGCACCGGTGCCGTCGGCGTCGGTGGTGGCTCCGGTGTCGCTGCCATCGGAGTCGTCGTCATCGCCATCGCCGCCGCCACCGGGGCCCGAGTTGTCATCGTCATCGTCTTCATCGCCGTCGTGGCCGGGACCCGAGTCGCGCTTGGCAACGAGATCGTCCCCGCCGGCGGCGCTCGCTGCAACAACGCCCACGGTGCTGACGCAGAACGCTGCAAGCAGCAACAAGACGATTGCGAAGCTCGCCCGGTTGAGCCACGTGACTTGGTGTGTGCCTTCCATCTCTGTCCTCCTAGGTTTGATTGCACTGTCCTCGGGCTGGCGCACTCAGATCGACGCGCGGCCTCGAGCAATAACACGAGCGCGTCGTCGTAATCACGTGCTGCGTCTCCCCCTAGCCTCGGGGTCTAGTCGCCAAGCCGGGAGGTTTTGCTGGCTAGGCGGACGTTTGATGGTGCCCAGAACCCCACGCGAACGCCCGGGCGACGAACGCTGACGACGTCCCCTTGCGCGGTCTATTTCGCCGCCAGCCAGTCGGCACCGACGCCGACATCCACCGCCAGCGGCGGGTCGAGCTCAAAGGCCGCAACCATCTCGCGCTCGGCGATCTCGCAGGCGGCGGCCATCTCCGCCTCCGGTCCCTCGAACAGCAGCTCGTCGTGGATCTGCAGCACGAGCTTGGTCTCGAGCTTGGCCTCGGCCATCGCGCGGGTCGCGCGGACCATCGCCAGCTTGATGATGTCGGCGGCTGTTCCCTGGATCACGGTGTTGACGGCGAGGCGCTCGCCCAGCATCCGGCGCTGGCGATTCGACGAGCGCAGCTCGGGGATGTTGCGCCGGCGGCCCATCAGCGTCTTCACATGGCCTTCGTCGGTTGCCTTGGCGATCGTTGCATCGATGAAGCTCTTGACGGCCGGGAAGCGCTCGAAATAGCGATCGATGTAGAGGGCAGCCTCCTCGCGCTCGATCTGCAGGCGGTCGGCGAGACCGAACGGCGATAGCCCGTAGGCGATGCCGTAGTTGACCATCTTCGCCTTCGAGCGCTCCGACGGCGTGATCGCGTTGGGATCCGCGCCGATGATGCCGGCGGCGGTGGCGGCATGGACGTCCTCGCCCGAGGCGAAGATCTCGCGCAGCACGCCCTCGTCGGCTACATGAGCGAGCACCCGCAGCTCGACCTGGTTGTAGTCGCAGGAGA
>JBKJXG010000176.1:0-6527 GCA_046716525.1 Solirubrobacterales bacterium | reverse complement strand
ACATCGCCGTGCGCGACCCTGAGACGTTTCGCCGATTTGCCGAGCAAGCCCGGGAGGCCACGGCGGCCTGAGCTGATTCGACCGCCGAGCTGCTTCACCGGGCGCCCCAAGGGCGCCCGTTTTTGTTGTCGCAGGCGCGGCCGTGAGTGAGATTGATGATCACGAGCAAGGAAAACGAGAAGCTGAAGTTGATTCGCAAGTTGAGCGAGCGCAAGTGGCGCGAGCGCGAAGGGCTGTTCTTGGCCGAGGGCGAGGATCTCGTCGCCGCGGCTGCGCGGGCGGGAGCGACGCCGCGGTTCGTCCTGCGCGCCGGCGTGGACGTGGAGCCGCAGCTGCTCGACGCGGTCAGCGCACTGGGCTCTGGCACACGCGTGATCGGCGTCTACGAGCGAGTCAGCTCGACGGCGTCCGCGGCGCTTTGCCTCTACCTGCACGGGCTCGGTGACCCGGGCAACGTCGGCGCGATCGTGCGCACGGCAGACGCCCTCGTCGATGCGGTGGTGATCCTCGGCCCCGGCTGTGCCGACGCTTACTCGCCGAAGGCCGTACGGGCGAGCATGGGCTCGATCTTCAGCGTTGGAGTCAGGCCCGGCGAGTTTGCCGAGGCTCCGGCTCCTCTCGTCGGCCTCGTTGCACACGGCGGGGTCGCGCCCGACGACGAGCCCGTGGGAACGCTCTGCCTCGGCGCAGAGCGCGACGGCCTCCCCGGCGAGATCGTCGAACGCTGCGAGCGGGTGTGGACGATCCCCCTGCGCGAGGGCGGCGCCGAGTCGCTCAATGTCGCCGCGGCCGCGGCGATCGCGCTCGGGCGGATATCGTCGGCGACTCTGCGCGACGGGGACCCAATTGATGCTTGAGCGGATCGAGAGCCTGCGAGCCCAGGCGTCGGAGGCGATTGCCGCGGCCCCCGATGTCGCCGCGCTCGAAGAGCTGCGCGTGCGCTATTTCGGTCGCAAGTCGGAGCTGACGTCGATCCTGCGCGGCATCTCCGAGCTCGAGCCGAGTGAACGCGGGCCGGTCGGATCCGCAGCCAACGCCACTCGCCTCGCGCTCGAAACGGAGCTCGAGTCACGCTTGGCCGAGCTCGAGGCGGCCGAGATCGAGCGTTCGCTCGCAGGAGAGTCGATCGACGTGACCCTGCCTGGAGCACCGCCCGTAGCCGCTGGCCATCTGCACCTGTTGACCCGAACGCGGCGTGAGATCGAGGATGTCTTCGTCGGCCTCGGCTACCGCGTGCTCGAGGGTCCCGAGATCGAGCACGACTTCTACAATTTCACCGCGCTCAACCATCCGCCCGGCCATCCGGCGCGTCAGGCCCAAGACAGCTTCTACGTCGATCCGGCGACCCTGGCGAGCGACGTCGTCAACGACCGCAAGCGCGCGCCGGGGCCCCAGGACATGCTGCTTCGAACCCACACATCGCCGATGCAGGTGCGCGCGATGGAGGCTCAGGATCCACCGATCTTCGTCATCGTGCCCGGCACGGTCTACCGGCGCGACACGATCGACGCCACTCACTCGCCGATGTTCCGTCAGGTCGAGGGCCTCGCGGTGGCCGAAGGCCTCTCACTCAGCGATCTTGCGGGCACGCTCGAGCACGTGGCCAAGGCGCTGTTCGGCCCGGGGCGAAAGACGCGGCTCAAGCCGGACTACTTCCCCTTCACCGAACCCAGCGTCCAAGTCGATGTCTCGTGCTTTGCCTGCGAGGGCAGCGGCCGGCTTGCCGACGGCAGCCGCGATTCGCTGTGCAAGGGCACCGGGTGGATCGAGATCCTCGGCGCCGGAATGGTCGATCCGAACGTGTTCGGGTTCGTCGAGGGCGCCTACGACCCTGAAACGACCCAGGGCTTTGCCTTCGGCATCGGGATCGAGCGGGTGGCGATGCTCAAGCACCGGATTCCCGACCTGCGCCTGTTCTTCGAGAACGACGTCCGCTTTTTGCGGCAGTTCGCATGAAGGTTCCCTTCAGCTGGCTGACCGAGTACTGCGACCCGGGGTTGGAGCCGGAAGAGGTGGCCGAGCTGCTCTCGATGCGCGCCGTCGAGGTCGAGCGGGTGACACGGGTCGGCGTGCCGTCGACGGAGGGCTTCGTCGTCGGCAAGGTGATCTCGGCCGAGCCGCACCCCAATGCCGACCGCCTGCGGGTGTGCGAGGTGGAAACCGGAGAGGGCGCGCAGACGATCGTCTGCGGGGCGCCCAACGTGGCCACGGGTCAGACGGTCGCCGTGGCGCTACCCGGGTCGCGCCTGCCGGACGGCAGCAAATTGAAGCTGGCCAAGCTCCGAGGGATCGAATCCAAAGGCATGATCCTTTCCGAGCGCGAGCTCGAGCTCTCGGACGAGCAGGAAGGGATCATCGTCTTGGAGGGCGACCATGAGGCCGGTAGTCCGCTGGACTCGGCGCTGCCGATCGCGGACGCGGTGCTCGAGCTCGATCTCAATCCGAACCGCGTCGATTGCATGGGCGTCTACGGCGTTGCGCGTGAGGTCCATGCGGTCACGGGAGCGCCGCTGGCAGACCCACCGTGGCAGCTCGACGCCGAGGCGACCGGCAGCGAGGGTGTCGAAAAGCTCGCCTCGGTGCGTGTTGAAGTTCCCGGGTTATGTCCGCGCTTCAGCGCTCGCGCTTTCACCGGGGTTGAGATCGGGCCATCGCCGGCCTGGCTCAAGGCGCGCCTGACAGCTGCCGGGATGAGGCCGATCTCGAACGTCGTCGACATCACCAACTACGTGATGCTGATGACCGCCCAGCCCCTGCACGCCTTCGACCTCGACAAGCTGCCGGGCGGCGAGCTGATCATCCGCACTGCCGCGGAAGCGGAGACGATGACCACTCTCGACGGCGTCGAGCGCAGCTTCGACTCACAGACCGTGCTCGTCTGCGACCGCGAGCGGCCTGCGGGCATCGCCGGGATCATGGGTGGCCTGATCTCCGAGGTCTCCGACGAGACCACGCGCGTGCTCTTGGAGGTGGCAACTTGGAACGGCCCCAACATCCTGCGCACGTCTGCTCGGCTCGGCCTGCGCTCCGACGCATCGGCGCGCTATGAGAAGCAGCTTCATCCCGAGCTCGCCCTGCGCGCGCAGCGGATCGCCTCGCGCTTGCTGGTCGAGATCTGCGGCGCGACGCTGGAGCCGGGCACGATCGACGTCGCGGCCGAGATTCCCGCGCCGCATCGGATCACGCTTCGCGGCGCGCGCGCCGACTCGCTGCTCGGGGTCAGACTCGACCGCGACGAGTCGAAGCGGCATCTGGAGCGCCTCGGCTTCGGAGTCGAGCCGGTCGCCGATGCCGACCTCGAGCTCACGGTGCCGATGCATCGCCACTTCGACGTCAGCCGCGAGGTCGACGCGATCGAGGAAGTCGGGCGTCTGCACGGCTTCGACAACCTGCCGCGCGCTCTGCCCGCTCACGCAGACCTCATCGGCGCACTCAGCCTCGAACAGCAGGCACGCCGGCGCGCGGAGGACGTCCTGCGCGATCTCGGCTTCGACGAGATCGTCACCTGGGCTTTCGTCGATCCGGGGCTTGCCGACCGCCTGCGTCTGTCGGCCGATGATCGACGCCGCAGCGCAATCGCCACGGCCAACCCGATCTCCGAGGAGCTCTCGCGAATGCGCGCGACGCTGCTCGGGGGCCTGCTCGATGCGGCCCGATACAACGCAGCGCGGGGTGCGCAGCGCCTCGCCCTGTTCGAGTCGGGACGCGTTTACCTCGCCGAGAGCGCCCCGGATGCGGGCACGGCCGAGATCGATCCGGCCATCGCCGTACTCGCCGGCAGCTTTGCTGGACGCATCGCGTCGCCTGCGCACGAGCCGCACAGGATCGCTGCCGTGACGATCGGTGGTCTCGCGCCTGGCGCGTGGGTGACGGCAGAAAGCGACGAGGTCGAGGCGGCAGGCTTCTACGAGCTCAAGGGCGCGCTCGAGGTGCTCGGTGCTCAGCTCGGCGGTAGGGTCGGTCTTGTACCGGGAAGCGAGCCCTTCCTGCACCCGGGCCGCGCGGCCCACATCGAGGTCGACGGCCGGCCCATCGGCTGGATCGGCGAGCTGCATCCCCTTGTCGCCCGCGCCTGGGATCTGCCGGCGGCGAATGCTTTCGAGCTCGACATCGCGCCGCTGGTGGCCGCAGCGACGGCCGGTGACGAGGTCTACGAGGATGTGACCACGTTTCCCGCGGTGCTTCAGGATCTCGCGGTGGTCGTGGCCGAGGGCGTTTCGGCGCAGCGCGTACGCGAGGCTGTGCGCGCGGGCGGGGGAGAGTTGCTTGCAGCCGCCGACATCTTCGATCTCTACCGCGGCGACCAGCTAGATCAGGGCCACAAGAGCCTTGCGCTCCGGCTCCAGTTCCGCGCCCCCGACCGTACGCTCACCGACGACGAGGTCGCCGCGGTACGCGCACGCATCGAGCGGGAGCTCGACGCGATCGGGGGAGCGTTGCGTGCCTGAGCAGCCTCAACCGCTCGAGGGGGACGCGGTCGCGCGGGTGCTGGTCGCCGGCGCTTCCGGATTCGCCGGCGCGCTGGCGGCCGAGCTCGTCTGGCGACATCCGCGCTTGGAGCTCGGACTGGCAACCTCGCGGACCGAGATCGGTTCGCGCCTCGACCGCCTCTATCCGCGCTATCGCGCGACCATCGAGCTCGCCGAGCTCGACCTCGACCGCATCGAGGAGGTCGATGTTGCGATCGTCTCCTATCCGCATGGCGCTGCCGCGCCGGTGGTCGCTTCCCTGCGGGGCCTCGGGGTCCAGGTCGTCGACCTCTCTGCCGACTTTCGCATCCGAGCCCTGCCGACGTATGAGAAATGGTACGGGCCGCACGGCGATCCCGACCTGCTCCAAAACGCGGTCTACGGGCTCACCGAGCTCTATCGCGATCAGTTGGCCGACACCGAGCTCGTCGCCAATCCTGGCTGCTACCCGACCGCCGCCGTGCTTGCCCTCGCCCCGCTTGCCGAGCGTGGCCTGATCGCCTCGGTTGCGATCGACGCGAAGTCCGGCATCTCCGGAGCCGGGCGTGGCGGCGGCGATCGACTGCATTTCGTCAACGTGGACGAGAACCTCAGCGCCTATGGCGTGGATGGGCATCGGCACCTGCCCGAGATCGCGCAGGAGCTCTCGGCGCTGGGAATGTCTGCACCGCTGACGTTCATCCCTCATCTGGTTCCGATCGATCAGGGTCTGCTGGTCACGTGCCACGTCGAGCTCGGCGAGGATCTGAGCACCGAGGACCTCGCTCTGCTCTATGCCAAGCGCTACGAGGATGAGCGGTTCGTCGACGTCGTCGAGGCGCCGCCGGGAGTGCGCGACGTTCGCGACACCAACATCTGCCGGATCAACGTCGTGCGCGTGGCCGAGCGCCGCGCGGTCGTCTTCGGCGCGATCGACAACCTGTGGAAGGGCGCGGCGGGGCAGTCGATCCAGAATCTCAACCTGATGCTTGGCATGGATGAGAGCGAGGGGCTTCGGTGAACGCTGAGCCGGCTGTACATGGCGGGCAGCGATTCCTGCGCTCGCGCTGGGTAACGGTTCCGGACGGCGTCGAGGAACTGGATCCCGCGCAGCTCGCTCCGGGTTTTCGCGCCGCCGGCGTAGCGTGTGGATTGAAAGCGTCCGGCGGCACCGACGTCGGCCTGGTCGTCTGCGACGCCCCTACGGTGGCCTCGTCGCTGTTGCTGACACGAAACGCCGCTGCGGCGGCGCCGATTCGCGTCTGTCGCGACGAGTGTGATCACGATGCGGTCCGAGGTGTCGTCGTCAACTCCGGTAATGCCAACGCGGCGACCGGAGAGCAGGGCTATCGCGACGCGTTGGCGATGCGCGACGCCGCCGCGCAAGCTCTCGGCACCGCGGCCGCCGATACCGCCGTCGCCGAAACCGGCGTGATCGGCGTGCCGCTCGAGATCAACCTCGTGCTCGAGGGCATCTCTCGGGCGGCAGTCGAGCTCGACGAGCGCGGTGGCGGCGACTTCACCCGGGCGATCATGACCACCGACAAGGGCCCGAAGTTCTGCACCGTGAGCGCCAATGGTGTCGTCGTCTCGGCTCAGGCCAAGGGCGCCGGGATGATCGAGCCGGGCTTTGCGACGCTGCTGTGTTTCGTGCAGACCGACGCGGTCGTCGCCGACCCCGAGACCGCGCTTCGCCGAGCGGTGGAGGCCTCGTTCGAGCGGATCACCGTCGATGGGCAGATGAGCACCAACGACACCGTCTTGTTGCAGGCAACTGGCACCAGCGGGGTGGCGATGCCCGATGGCCTGCTCGACACAGTTCTGCTTCAACTCGCGCTCGAGGTCGTCGCCGACGGCGAGGGCGCGAGCCGCAGCGGGCGCATCGAGGTAACCGGCGCGTCCTCTGACTCCGAGGCCGAACGGGTCGCGCGTGCGATCGCGAACTCGCCCTTGGTCAAAACCGCGCTTCATGGCCGCGATCCGAACTGGGGGCGGATTGCGCAGGCCGCGGGAATGGCGCTGGCGGGCGCGGAGATCGACGAAATCGGCCCCGACGCGATCGATGCCGAGGGGCTGGGT
>JBKJXG010000175.1:0-7321 GCA_046716525.1 Solirubrobacterales bacterium | reverse complement strand
CCGGCGACGTCCTGCTCACGGGCACGCCGGCCAACTCGCGCCCGGTCGAGCCTGGCGACGTGGTCGAGGTCGAGGTCGCAGAGATCGGCCGCCTGCGAAACGAGATCGTCGAGCTCGATCGCGACCTCGTCGACGTCGGCTCGGCGCCCGAGGTCAGCGCCCAAACCCTGCACGTGGCGCTCGCCATGCCCGAAGACGAGGCCGAGCGGCAGGTTGCCAGCGGCGAGTGGAAGCGCCTGGTCGATTAGCGATGTTGCTCGGCGTTCATCACGCGAAGCTGCGCGTCGCCGATGTCGGCGAGGCCACCGAACGCTGGGCCCGTCTCTACGGCTTGACCCAGACCGAGAGTGCGGCGGCACAGAGCACGCTCCTGCGCTGCGCCTACGAGGACTTCTGCCTCGAGCTCGAGCAGGCCGACAACCCCGGCGTCGAGCACGTTGCCTACGAGCTTCGCTCCGCAGTCTCACTCGACGAGGCCGCCGCTCGCGTGCGTGGTGCCGGCAGCGACTGCGAGCAGGTCGAGGTGCCGCTGCGCGGTTGCGGCCTGCGGCTGGCAGACCCCGACGGAAACCTGATCGTCTTGGTCGAGCGCGTGATCGCCGACGATCGCAAGCCGGCCGTGGCGCGCTTTACCGACGAGCTGCCCGCTTTTCACCCGCGAAAGCTTCAACACCTGAACTACTTGACCGCCGACGCGCCACGCATGGCCGAGTGGTACGAGAAAACCCTCGGCCTCGGGGTCAGCGACTGGATCGGCGACGGCGCCGTGTGGATGCACGCCGACCGCGACCACCACGTTGTCGCCTTCCTCGACAAGGGCTACGAGCACATTCATCACCTCGCCTTCGAGCTCACCGACTGGGGGGAGATGCGTGTCGCGCTCGACCACCTCGCCCAGCACCGGCGCCCGATCGCCTGGGGCCCAGGACGCCACACGATGGCCCAGAACCTGTTCGCCTACTGCCGCATGGTCGAGGAAGACGTCTTCGTCGAGCTCTTCTGCGACATGGAGCAGCTCGAGCCCGACCACGAGCCGCGTTTCTTCGACGACGATCCGCACGGCTCCAACGCCTGGGGCATCCTGCCGCCACGCTCCTACTTTCGCTTCGACCAAGCCGCCGTCGAAGCCGAGGTCGAGCAGCTGGAAGCGCAGCAGGGCCTGGGCCCGGGTTGACGCCGCGACCTTACATAATGTATACATCTCGCGACCGCTGAGAGAGACCGGGGGCTGACGCGCCCGTGAGGAGAGGTGTTCGAATGGAAGAGACGACCGCCCGCACTCCCGCAACAGCTGCGCCCGAGACGTTGCGCAGGACCGCCCTCGGCGTCCCCGACATCGTCTTCTTCATAGTTGCCGCCTCGGCGCCGCTGACGGTGATCGCCGGCGGCGTCGCCTCGACCTATCTGGTTACGGGCAACGCGGGCGTGCCCCTGCTGTTCTTGGTCCTCGGCGCGATCCTCGCCCTGTTCGTCACCGGCTATGCGGCGATGAGCCACCACATCACCAACGCCGGCGCCTTCTATGCCTACGTCGCCAAGGGCATCGGCAAGATCCCGGCCGTCGGCACTGCCTTCGTCGCGCTGATCGCATACAACGCGATGCAGATCGGGATCCTCGGCCTGTTCGGGGCGGTGTTCAGCGGCTTTATGCTCGACAAGGCCGACATCAATTTCGCCTGGTACACGTGGGTTTTCATCGCGATCGGCGTTATCGGCATCCTCGGTTGGCTGCGCGTCGATCTCAATGCGAAAGTACTGGCGATCTTCCTCACGCTGGAGATCATCGTCGTTGCGATCTTCGACTTCGTCGTCCTCGGAGACCCGGCGCCCGGCGGTCTCACCAGCGAGGCCTTCAACCCCGACATCGCCTTCGGGGCCGGCCTGGGCGCCGCACTCAGCTTCACGATGGCGGCCTTCGTCGGCTTCGAGTCGGCTGCGATCTATGGCGAGGAATGCAAGGACCCCCGCCGCACCGTCGCCCGCGCGACCTACATCGCCCTCGGCATCACCTCGCTCTTCTACGCCTTCTCAGCATGGATGCTGCAGAGCGCGGTCGGCGCCGACGTCGTCACCAATGCGGGGGCTTTGGTCGAAGGCGGCTTCACCACCCCCGACGGCGCTGCCCCCGATCCGACCTCGGTCCTGTTCATCACCCTAGATGCACAGCTGAGCACATTCATCGCCGATGTCGCCACGCTGCTGTTCTGCACCAGCCTGTTCGCCGCTTCGCTGTCGTTTCACAATGCTGTCTCGCGCTACTTCTTCGCCCTCGGCCGCGCCCGGGTGCTGCCCGCGGTCTTCGGCCGCACGCGTCGCAACGGGGCCCCGCACATCGGCTCATTGACGCAGACGCTGATCGCGGCGGTGATCATCTTCATCTTCTGGCAGTCCGACGGTGATCCGGTGCTCGAGGTGTTCACCTGGTTGACGAACCTCGGCGCCCTCGGCGTCACCCTGTTGCTGGCGCTGGCCTCGTTCGCGGTCGTCGGCTACTTCAGCCGCAACCCACACTCCGAGAGCGCGTGGACGTCGAAGATCGCGCCGGCGCTGGCGGGTCTGGGGCTGACGGCCGTGTTCATCCTCGTGCTCTCGAACTTCAACCTGCTGATCACGGGTGTGCCAGACGCGCCCACGGACGATCGCGCGATCATCCTGCCGGCGATCCTGCTCGGCGGCGGAGTTGTCGGGCTGCTGGTCGGAGCCGTGCTGAGACAGACCAGGCCGGAGATCTACGCCGGCATCGGCGAGCACGGCGAGGAAGAGATCGAACCGGGCAGCAGCGCCCGCTAGCTGCGCCCTGTGAGCGACTTCGCCGGCCAGATCACGGTCGCCGAGCTCGAAGCCGATCCGTATCCGATCTACGCGCGCCTTCGCCGGCAGGCGCGCGTAGCCTGGGTTCCGGCGGTCGAGATGTGGCTCGCGACCGGCTGGGAAGAGGCCTTGCGCGTTGCATCCGAGCCGGAGTTGTTCGCAGCCGACATGCCCGGCTCTCCGATCGACCGCAGCTTCGGCAGTCCGACGATCTTGACCTGCGATGGCGAGCCTCATCGCGAGCTGCGAAAGGCCGTCGAGCCGAAGTTCCGCCCACACGCCGTCGACGAGTACATCGACGAGCTCGTGACCCCGATCGTCGATGCCCACCTCGACGCGATCACCACCGCGGGCGGTGCGGAGCTGATGAGCGAGTACTTCGAGCCGATCTCGGTGCTTAGCCTGGGCGCGGTGCTCGGCCTCACCGAGCTCGACGCGGCGACTCTGCGTCGCTGGTTTGCCGATCTCGCCGACGGCGCGACGAACTTCGAGCGCGATGCCGATAAACAGAGGCGCTCGGATGCCACCTGCGCCGAGATCGACGAGCGCCTTGCTCCGGTCCTCGACCGGCTCGAATCCGAGCCTGACGACTCGACGATCTCGCACATGCTGCACGCAGGGCTGGAGCCGTGGGAGAGTCGTCCGCGTGAAGCGATCATGCCCTCGCTCAAGGTAATCCTGCTCGGCGGCATGCAGGAACCGGGCCACGGCGCCGGCTCGGTGCTGTGGGCGCTGCTCACCCATCCCGAGCAGCTGGCCGAGGTCCGCGACGATCTCGACGGCCTGCTCGGCCCCGCGATCGACGAGGGCATGCGCTGGGTCTCGCCGATCGGCACCCAGGGCCGGCGGACGACCGAAGCGGTCAGTTTCGGCGGAGTCGATGTCCCCGCAGAGGCTCCGATCGCCGCTGTGATCTCGGCCGCCAACCGCGACCCCGACCGCTTCGACGATCCCGACCGCTTCGACATCCACCGTCCCAAGAGCCGCCTTGCGACCTTCGGCTTCGGCCCCCACTTCTGCTCTGGCCACGCCTTCGCCCGCGTCCAGGAGCGGATCGCATTGCGGCGCCTGCTCGAACGCTTCGGAGCGATCGTGCTCGAGCCCGGCGCCACCGGCGAGTTCTCGGGTTGGGAGTTTCGCGCGCCACGCAGCCTCCCGGTCCGTCTCGCCTGAGTACGGTTGAGGGGACTCATGAGCTACCCCGCGCTTGCCGACCGCGACGCCGTTCTTGCTGCCCTGACCAAGCTGATCTCCGAGGCTTGGGAGTCGTTCGAGCGCCCGCGCCCGGTCGAGCCCGAGATCGATGCCGATCTCGACGAGCGGCTCTCGCGCCCATTGCCCGACGAACCCGAGAACGCCGAGCTCGTGCTCGCCGACGCCGCTCGCATCCTCGACGAGTCGAACTCGCCCTCGCGGCCGTTGTACCTCGGCTACGTCGGCTCGACCGGACTGGAGGTCGGCGTCCTCGCTGAGGCGCTGGCTGCGACCTACGACGTCAACCTCGCGGTCACCGCACGCGCCGCCGATCTGGTCGAGCGCCAGGCGGTCGAGTGGGTGGCCGAGTTCGTCGGCTACCCGTGCGAGGAGGGCGCTTTCACAAGTGGGGGCATGATCTCCAACCTGACCGGATTGCTCGTCGCGCGCGAGCGTGCCCTCCCGGGCTGTCGCCACGAGGGCTTTGCCGGGCGCACCGGCACCGTCTATTGCAGCGAGGAGTCACATCACTCGGTCGTTCGCGCGGCCGAAGCCGCCGGCATCGGCTCGGACTTCGTTCGCCGGCTGCCGATCGACGCGCAACGTCGAATGCGCGCCCCCGACCTCGATGCCGCCCTGGGCGCGGATACGACACAAGGCCTGAGCCCGATCGCCGTCGTCGCCAACGGCGGCACGACGCTGACGGGCGCGGTCGATCCGATCGCAGACCTTGCCGATGTCTGCGCCAAGCACGATGTCTGGCTGCACGTGGACGGCGCCTACGGCCTGCCCGCGGCGGCCACCGAGGTGGCGGCGCCGTTGTTCGCCGGCCTCGAGCTCGCCGATTCGGTCACGCTCGACGCACACAAATGGCTCGGGCTGCAAAAGAGCTGCAGTCTCGTCCTCGTGCGCAAGGCCGGGGCGCTGGAAGCGACCTTCGGCCACGAAGACAGCTATATGCGCCGCGAGGAGGTGCGCAACGCTGTCGAGCGCACGCTCGAATACTCGAGACCTCTGCGCTCGCTCAAGCTCTGGCTCGCGTTTCGCACCCACGGCGCGGCGGCGTTTCGCGGCTGGATCTCCCAGACGCTCGAGCTGGCGCAGATGCTCGCCGGTGAGCTTCGCAACGCCCCCGACTTCGAGCTTCTGGCCGAGCCGACCCTGTCCACGGTCTGTTTTCGCCACCTCGCCGACGGTCTCGACGCGGCCGGGCTCGACGCGCACAACTACGCGCTGGCAAAGGCCTCGCAGGAAGACGGGCGCATCTATCTCGCTTCCGCCCTGGTCGACGGCCGCGCTTGCCTGCGGGTCTGCTTCGTCAACTACCGAACCCGTCCCGAGGACGTCGACTTGGTGATCGAGACGCTGCGCGAGCTCGGCGGCCCCTAGCGGCGGCGAGTCAGGCCGGCGTCAGGCGCACCGGCATCCGCTTGATGCCGTTGAAGAAGTTCGACTGCAGGCGCTCGGCCTTGCCGGTGAGCTCGAAGCTCGCGACCCGCTTGACCATCTCGGTGAAGACGATCTCGATCTCGAGCCGAGCGAGGTGCGCGCCGGTGCAGAAATGCGGCCCGCCGGGGCCGAAGGTCATCTGGGGGTTGGGGTCGCGGCCGACGTCGAACTCGTAGGGGTTGTCGAAGACGCTCTCGTCGAAGTTGCCCGAGATGTACCAGGTGGTGACCTTGTCGTTCTCGCGGATCTGCTTGCCGGCGAGCTCGACGTCGGCTGTCGCGGTGCGGCGGAAGTGGTGCACGGGAGTCGCCCAGCGCAGGATCTCGTTGGCCGCGAGCGGCATCAACTCGGGCTCTGAGCGCAGCCGCTGGAGCTGATCGGGGTTGTCGATCAGGGCCAGCACGCCCTGCGAGATCGAGTGGCGCGTGGTCTCGTTGCCGGCGACGGCGAGCAGCAGGAAATACACGTCGTATTCGTGCTGGCTCAGCGGCGTGCCGTCGATCTCCGCCTCGACCAGCTTGGTGACGATGTCGTCGCGCGGGTTCTGACGACGCTCGGCGGCGAGCTTTTGCCCGTACTCGAACATCTCCAGCGCAACGGGGTTGGAAAAGGGAAGGTGGCGGTTGGCCTTCTCGACCTCGGGGTCGATCGCGAACTCGGGATCGTCCTGGCCGAGCATGCGGTCGCCGAGCTCGACCAAGTGGTGATGGTCGGACTCGGGGGCGCCTAGCATCTCGGCGAAGACGCGCATCGGTAGCTCGGCAGCAACGTCGGCGACGAAGTCGACCTCCCCTTTCTCGAGCGCGTCTTCGAGAACGCGATCGAAGAGCTCGCGAATGCGCTCGGTGAAGTTGCGGACGGCCCGCGGGGTGAAATCGCGGTTGACGATCGCGCGCAGCTTGTTGTGCGGCGGCGGGTCCATGTCGATCATCGACTTGCGCGCCTCGATCTGATCGGGCTCGAGGTCCTGCAGCGAGGTGCCGCCGCGCTCGGAGGAGAAGGTGTGCCAGTCCTTTGCGATCGCGGTGATGTCGGCGTGGCGGGTGACCGCCCAGAAACCACGGCCATCGGACTCCTCCTGCCAGTGCACGGGATCGTCGCGGCGCAGGGTCGCGAACATCTCGTGCGGCACGCGTTCGGCAAAGCGAGCGTGATCGGTGAGGTCGACCTCGGCGAGCTCCATCAGAGGTGGTGCATGTACTCGGCGAGGTCCCAGTCGGAGACGTGGGCTTGGTAGCGCTCGATCTCGAACCGCTTCATCGCCAAGAAGGTGTCGACGATCTCGGCGCCGATGGCGTCGCCGATGACGCTGTCGGCTTCGAGCGCGTCGAGGGCCTCTCCCAGCGATTGCGGCAGCGCAGCTCCCTGCTCGCCCTCTGGCAGGGCGTAGGTGTCGCCCTCGAGCGCCGCCGGCGGATCGAGCTCGCGGCGCAGGCCGTCGAGCCCGGCAAACAGGATCGCGGCCGTGATCAGGTACGGGTTGGCGGCGCCGTCGCCGACGCGGATCTCGAGCCGGCAAGCCGGGCCGCGCTCTGGCGGGATGCGAACGAAAGTAGTCCGGTTGTTCAGCCCCCAGTTGCCGTGCGTGGGTGCGAGGCTGTCGGGAACGATTCGCCGGTAGGCGTTGATCGTCGGGTTGAGGAACGCCATCAACGCCGGGGCATGGCCGAGGACGCCGGCGACGAATTGGCGCAGCTCGTTCGAGATGCCGGCGTCGGAGCCCGCGTCGTTCATGCAGTTGGTGCCTTCGCGCTCGAGCGAGAGATGCATGTGGGTGCCCGAGCCACCCTGGTCGTTGAACGGCTTGCCCATGAACGTCGCCAGCAGGCCGCGCTGGGCGGAGTAGTCCTTGACCGCCGCCTTGAAG
>JBKJXG010000174.1:0-3620 GCA_046716525.1 Solirubrobacterales bacterium | reverse complement strand
CGGCATGGAGGCGATTGGCGGCGCCGAGCGTGTCCTCGCCGCCGATCGCGATCAGGCCGTCGAGGCCCATCTCGGCCATGGTCGTGGCGATCGCCTGCGGGCCGTGGTCGCGCTTGAACGGATTCGTTCGCGAGGTGCCGAGGATGGTGCCGCCGCGAGGCAGGATGCCGCGCGTGGACTCAATCGAAAGCTCCTCGCCGTCGCCTTCCAGCGGACCTCGCCAGCCGTCGCGAAAGCCGACGATCTCATGTCCGTGAACGTCGATTCCCTTTCGCACCACGGCGCGGATCACGGCATTGAGGCCGGGACAGTCCCCGCCCCCGGTCAGCACTCCTAACTTCACCCCGAGCACGGTCTCGGGTCTTGAATCAGGACCGCAGCCACTGAAGCGCCGGCTGAACCCATCGATCCAAGATCCCGTTGAAGAGGATGAAGAGGAAGATCAACGCCGCGACGGTGCCGCCGAGCCCGAAGGTGTAGGCGGTGATCAGGGCCATCAGTCCGACGACGGTGAAGACGAGCAGCCGCATGCGAGGCGCAGATTACATGGCCGCGCGGCACTCGCGGATGAAGCTGGCGACGGCCTCGGCGGCGTTGGCAGGCGAGCCCGCCTCGGCCACCGCGCGGACCAGCCGCGAGCCGATGATGACACCGTCAGCTTCGCGGCCGACCTGAGCGGCCTGGGCCGGGGTGCCGATGCCGAAACCAACCGCCACTGGGACCGGCGAGTCGGCGCGTACAGTCCGAATGGACTCGGCCAGGCCCGGTGGCAGCTCGTCGCGCTCGCCGGTAGTGCGAGTGTCGGAGACGACGTAGACGAAGCCCTGAGCGCCGGCGCAGATATGGGCGCGACGGGCGGGCGGAGTCGTAGGCGCCACCAGCGGCACCAGGGCGACGCTCGCGGCTCGAAGGCTCGCGGCGATCTCGCCGCCTTCCTCCGGCGGCAGGTCGGGGACGATCACCCCGGCCGCACCGGCATCTACGAGCCCGCGGGCGAAGTCCGCCGGGCCCTTGGCGATCGCCATGTTGGCGTAGGCCATGACGATGACCGGAACGCGGCCCGCGATCTGGCTGCAGGTCTCGAGCGCCAGCTCGAACGTGGCTCCAGCACCGAGCGCTCGCGTCGCCGCGTCGTGGATGACGGGACCGTCGGCCAACGGATCAGAGAACGGGATCCCGAGCTCGACCAGATCCGCGCCCGACTCCACGTAGGCCTCGGCGACCGCGATCGAGGTCTCGCGATCGGGAAAGGCGCCCATCATGTACGGCATCAACGCGGCGCGCTGCTCGCTGCGGGCGGCGGCGAAGGCGTCGGCGATGCGCGCGGCGCCAACGGCGGTGCCGTCACTCATCAGCTGGGCCGAGGCGCTCCACCACCTCGGCGAGGTCCTTGTCGCCGCGGCCTGAGAGCGTCAACACGTCGTAACCAATCCCCGCCACCTCCTCGGCTTCGCCCGCGAGGGTGCGGGGGCCGGGGTCAGGATTGGACTGGCTGTCGTTCAGCAGCCAAGCGATCGCATGGGAGGGCTCGAGCGCCGGGATGATCCCTTCGAGCCGAGCCAGCTCGCGAAATGCCTGAAGCGCCGCATCGTCAGTGACCGCCTCGTAGCGGACTCGGCCCGTGTCACGCAGGTGGGCGTGCTGGGGGCCGACGCCGGGGTAGTCGAGGCCGGCCGAGACCGAGTGGGCTTCGAGGATCTGGCCGTCGCCATCGACGAGGACCGCCGATAGCGCGCCGTGAAGCACTCCGGTGCTCCCGGCCGAAAGCGAGGCTCCGTGGCGGCCGCTGTCGAGCCCCTCCCCCGCCGCCTCGATTCCGATCAGCTCGACCGCGGCGTCATCGAGGAAGGGCACGAAGGTCCCGATCGCGTTCGAGCCACCGCCGACGCAGGCGATCACCCTGGCGGGCAAGGCGCCCTCGACAGCGAGCGCCTGCTCGCGCGCCTCGCCGCCGATCACACATTGGAGGTCGCGTACCAGCGCCGGGTATGGCGCCGGACCGACCGCGGAACCGATGATGTAGTGGGTCGTGGCGACGTTCGTGACCCAGTCGCGGATCGCCGCGCTGACCGCCTCCTTCAGCGTCCTCGCACCGGCCTCCACCGGCGCGACCACTGCCCCCAGCAGGTGCATTCGCTCGACGTTTGCCGCCTGTCGGCGCATGTCTTCCGTGCCCATGTAGACCACGCATTCGAGATCGAGCAGTGCGCAGGCGGTCGCCACAGCCACTCCGTGCTGGCCGGCGCCGGTCTCCGCGATCACCCGCGGCTTTCCCATTCGCTTGGCGAGCAGCGCCTGACCGACGGCGTTGTTGATCTTGTGAGCGCCGGTGTGGGCGAGATCCTCGCGCTTGAGATAGACCCGCCGGCCGACGCGATGCGAGAGGCGTTCGGCAAGATAAAGCGGCGTCGGACGACCGACGAAGTCGCGCAGCAAGCGGTCGAGCTCGGCGTTGAAGGCTACGTCCGTGCGCACCTGCGCCCAGGCGATAGTGAGCTCGTCGAGCGCGGCCATCAAAACCTCGGGCACGAAGCGCCCGCCGTACGGACCAAAGCGCTCATCGACGCCGTGAGCGGCACCGACGCCGCCCGCAGCTCCGCCCGGCTGTCCGGTCAACTCCTGAGTCATCGCGCCAAGCTTGGCAGAGCAGTAAGCGCTAGGAGTGGGCCGGCGCGGCCGGGTCGCTGGTCGGCACCGGCTCGTTGCTGATCTCGGCGCGCTCGGCGAACTCGCGCATCAACGTCGCCTCCTTGATCCCCGGGCTGGACTCGATCCCGCTGGCGACATCGACCGCGAATGGCCGCACGACCTCGATCGCGCCCGCGACATTCCCGGGCGTGAGACCGCCGGCCAGGATCATCGGAACCCGAGAATGACGCCCGCGCGTCAGGCCCCAGTCGAAGCTCTCACCGGTTCCGCCGGGCGAGTCGACACGGTGCCCGTCGAGCAGATGGAAATCGGTGCGAAACGCCTCCGCCGCCTGGACGTCGGCGCCGCTTCGCACGCGCAGCGCCTTGATCACCTTGGCGCCTGTGCGGCGAGCGACCTCCTTGCTGAAGGCGGGACCCTCGTCGCCGTGAAGCTGCACCATCGAGAGCTGCTCGTCTTCGACCGCAGTCGCGATCTCGTCCAGCGTCGCGTTGACGAAAACGCCGCAGATCTCGGCGGAGCGGCGAAACTGCGAGCTGATCTCGAGCGCAACGGCGGGATCGCAGCGTCGCCGGCTCGCCGGCCAGTGGTTGAGCCCGATCGCCCAGGCGCCGAGAGAGATCGCCTCCTGGGCGTCCTCGACCCTGGTGATACCGCAGAACTTGACCTTCATCGCGCAACCAAGGTTGGCAGACGGCGGCCGACGCCCGGCGTGGCCAGTTACCCGACTGCCACGAGTTGCTCAGCCGCGGGCGTTCGCCGGTCGCTCTGCCAGCTCGACGTCGACCGTGCGCTCGTCGCCGCCCTGCAGCAGCGTGAGCTCGACGGAGTCGCCCGGCTGTTGCGAGTCGACCGCGCGGATCACGTCGGTCATGTCGGCGACCGCCTCGCCGTCGACCGCGACGATGATGTCGCCGCCGGCGCGCATCGGCTGGCCGTCGATCGAGACCTCGGCGTCACCGACCTCGACC
>JBKJXG010000173.1:0-3743 GCA_046716525.1 Solirubrobacterales bacterium | reverse complement strand
AGCGACGGGTGAAGACGATCTCGCCGTTCTTGATCACGTCGATGCGATCGATCGGCGAGGTGCCGGCGACCCTGCACTCGATTCTGCGCTTGGCTGCGTCCGGTTGACGCTGGCCCATGGCGTGGCCGTTGAGCTTGGCGTTGAGCAGGATGCGTTGGCCCGAGGTCGCGTAGACCGAGCGCGAGCGGAGCGCGTCGAAGATGGCGTCGGCGCCGCGCTCCGGCACCATCACGCCGGCCAGCCCGCCGGGCCCCGAGAGCGGGAGCCGGTAGAGGCCGTGCGGGGCGCCGGGCTGCGCGCGGTGATCATCCGACGCGCCGACGAAGCCGACCTCGAAGCCGTTCTTTAGGTAGCGGTTGCCGAACCACTCGAAGGTGCCATGCATGGAGTAGATCTCGGCGAGACGCTCGAGATCGGCGTCGCTCTGGGTCCAGTCACCCGACATGTGGGCATGGGGAATGACCACCACGTCGTTGGGGTCGACCTCGCGGCGCAGCCCTTCGTAGAGCTTGGGCAGACGGTCCGCCTCCTGCACCGCCACACGACGATGCCCGGGCTTGCGGAACAGGACGTTGTGATGGCCGCCACGCGTGCGCACCGCGGTCCACTCGTAGCCCTGGAACGCGACCAGGCCGTTCTCGTTGGCGAGCCGCGTCTGCTCCTCGAGCGTCTTCCACTCGAAGTCGTCCATCCAGAAGTCGTGCTCGGAGAGCGTGACGAAGTCGAGCCGCGAGTCCTCCCGCGCGTAGCGGAAGTAGCCCGCCGCGGTGCCCTGCCCCTCGGCGAAGCCGCTGTGGCCGTGGGTCTCGCCCCACAGCACGCGCGGCATCGAGTCTTTCCGCTCGCGGACCCAGACCGGATTGCTGGTGGTGCTGAGGCTACCGTCGGCCGAGGCGACCGTGAAGCGGTGCACGCCGGGCTGATCGATCTTCAAACCCGGCAGCGTGGCGACGGCGCTCGGCCCGGCCGCAACCTCGCCCACCCGCTTGCCGTCGAGCATCACGCGATAGGCCGGCATGGCTTCGGAGGCGCGGTTGTAGAGCGCATCCTGGCTGCGCAGGCCGAGCGCGAAGGCTTCGCCGCGGTCGACCACCGACGGAGCGAGCGCCCACACCGACGCAACCGACCCGCCGTAAACCGGCACGCTGGGCCAGCTCGGCGTGAAGAAGCTGCCTTTGCCTTCGAGGTCGACGTAGACCGCGAACACCAGCGCGTCGGTGGTGAAGGTCTGGGTCTTGAGCCCGCGCGATCCACCCGAGCGATCGCCGTAGGTGAGCGTCACGGTGTCGCCCGGCTCGAGAGCGGGGCCGACCAGCTTGTAGGCCGGCGTCGGCCGCTCAACCACGAAGCCTCCGTGCAGGCCCGAGAGCGGCACCTTGATCGGCTCGAACCGCGCGCCCGCGCGCGACGACGAGATCGAGACGTAGTTGTCGCCCTTGGGGTCGTCGAGCTGCTCGCGGCCCTGATCGCCCATGTACTGGGTGCCGATCAGGAGCGCGCCACCCGGCTGCATCGGCAACGCACCCACGGTGTAGGTCACGTGCAGCGTGACCCAGCTCCCGGCGGTGAGCGGCTCTTTCTCCACCAGCGCGAGCTCGCCCATCGCCTGCGGCTTCTCGTCCTTGAAGGTGAGCTCGCGGACGTAGCCGTCCATCACCGTCGCCAGCCGCGCCAGCGTGTAGAACTCCATCTCCTCGAGAACGGGCTCCTCGGGACCGCGGCCGTCCGCGCTTGCCCAACGCACCATGGCGACCTCGAGCGGGAGGTTCACCGGGATCGGCCCGCCGGTCATCGCGTAGGCATTCACCCACGGCCACAGGACATCGACGCGCTGCGCCACGGTCTGCGCCGTGGTCGCCTGCCGGGCAACCTCGCGCTTGAGCTTCTCGACGTCGCGGCGCAGGTCCGCGCTCAGATAGTCGGTGGCGGCATCGGTCGTCGGTTCGGTGCCGCAGCCCGCCAGGAGCGCAACCGACACCAGCGAGAGAAGCATGGACGCGAGGCGCCCCACAATCGATGTTGACCGGGCCATTTTCGAGGTGACACTATAACGGAGACAGAGTGTCGCATAGATTGCAATTCACGTCGCCTCTTCGCCTCTTTCTGTCGCGCCGCCTCGGATCGCGGGCAGCCGTGGTACTGGCCGTGGTCGGCGCCGCACTCCTGGCCTCCGGCTGCACGCGCATCGAAGCCCAGCCGCGAGGCGACGACTACCTCGATGGGGAGCTGCGGGCCAAAGTCGAGTCGCTGAAGAAAGCGGCGGCTGCCGCGCCGAGCTCGGAGGCGAACGTCGCCGAGCGATCGGCTCTGCTGTGGCGCTGGGCCAACGCCTTCGCGCTCGACGGCGGCGTGATCCCGGTCAACCTGCCTTCCAGTGTGAGGAACGTCACGCTGGCGGCCTACGAGCGAAGGCCGGTGCCTCCCGGTCTGCGCCGCCAGATCGACGCCTACGTGAGCGAGCTCCGGATCAAGGACGAGCGACCGGACGCCCTGGGCAAGCTGAGCTTCGCGAGCAAGGAGCCCCTGACGGTCGACAGCTACGTCACGGTCGAGCAGACCTATACCGTCGGCGCACAGCCGCTCGAGCCCGGAGCCACCCTGCTGATCGCCCGGCAGTTCATGCCCGATCAGGGCGACCTGCAGCACGAGGACCCGGCCGACGACGGCTATCTCTCGCTGCGATCGTCGAATCCGGCCGCGCGCTGGGAGAAGGCGCGCGTTCCGCTGGCCGGCATGCACGGCGGCCGCGACCAGACCCCGGCGTTCAAGCTGACCGAGGGCAAGCTCGATCCGGGCGCCACCGTCACCGTGATCTACGGCGATCGGTCGGGTGGCTCGAAGGGCTTCCACACCCAGACCTTCGCCACCGATCTGCTCCTGCTGCCGATCTACGTCGACTTCGAGGGCGACGGGTTGTTCCTGTCGCCGCGCTGGCCCGGCCTCGTGGTGCGCGGACTACCCGAGGTGAAGAACCTCCGCGCGTATGCGTCCTCGGTGGTAGCGCCAGGCGAGACCTTCGAGATCTCCGTGCGCAGCGAGGACCATTGGTTCAATCGCACCGGCGGACCGACCCCCGCTTACGACGTCCTGCTCGATGGCAAGCCGTGGCGCCAGCTGAAGGCGTCGAGCGATGCCGTCCAGGTGATCGCCGACGCGCGGCTGGACGAGCCGGGGGTCCACCGCTTCACCGTCCGCACCGCAGACGGCAAGGTGTCGGCCACCAGCAACCCGGTGTGGGTCCGGGAGGACGCCAGCCGTCGCATCTACTGGGGCGAGACCCACTCCCACTGCGGCTTCGGCGAGGGCCAGGGCTCGGCCGAAGGCGCCTTCCGCTTCGCCCGCGAAGACTCCCGCCTCGACTTCTACACCCTCACCGAGCACGACGCCCTGACGGACGACTTCGAGTGGCGCATGGTCAACGAGCTGGCGGAGCGCTTCGAGGAGGACGGCCGCTTCGTTTCGTTCGCCGGTTACGAGTGGTCGGGGCAGCGCACCGAGGGCGGCCATCACAACGTGATCTTCCGCGATCCGGGACACGACCGCGTGCCGCTGCAGACCAACCCGCTGCTGACGCTGCTCTACGGCGGGCTGCGCGCCGGCAACGATCTCGACGACGTGCTCATCATCCCGCACGCTCACAACGCCGGCGACTGGACCCAGAACGACGCCCAACTCGAGAAGCTGGTGGAGGTGTCGTCGCTCCACGGCACCTTCGAGTGGTTCGGCAACCTCTACCTCAAGAG
>JBKJXG010000172.1:0-17618 GCA_046716525.1 Solirubrobacterales bacterium | reverse complement strand
GCTGAATGCTCAGGACGCGCTCGACGTCGACTCCTTCGACGACCCCGACGAGGCCACTGGGGCGCGGATCATCCATCGCGCCCTCGAGGAGCCGGTCCGCCAGATCGCCGAGAACGGCGGCCTGGAGGGCTCGGTCGTGGTCAACAAGGTCCGGGAGATGAAGGACGGAGAGGGCCTCAACGCCGCGACCGGCGAGTACGGCAACCTGATCAAGGCCGGCGTCATCGACCCGACCATGGTCACGCGCTCTGCGCTGCAGAACGCGGCCTCGATCGCCAAGAACATCCTCACCACCGAGGCGATTGTCGCCGAGCCGCCCGAGAAGGACGGCGGCGGTGGCATGGGCGGCGGTATGCCGGACATGGGCGGGATGATGTAGCCCACTTCCATCGCGGGCAATGCCCGCTTGGATGCGTGCCTTTAGAAAGGGCCCGGCCATTGCGGCCGGGCCCTTTCTCGTCCTCAGGCGCCCAAGACCTCGCCCATTCGGTGCGGCTCGACGCCGAGCTTGCGCGCGTCGCTCGGTCCCCGCTCCGAGACCATGCCGACTTCCATCAGCTCCGCCTCCTCCCAGGTGGCAAAGGCGGCGTCGCCCACGACCCGCCTCACTCCGTTGAGCCCGGCCCGCACAAGTCCCAGCGGGACATGGACCAGCCGGCGCTCGCGCCCGGCCGAGCGCGCGATCAGGCGCGCCATCTGGTCGTAGCTGAGTCGCTCCGGGCCGGCCAGCTCGTAGCGCGTGGAGTCGCCGTTTGCCGCGGCCAAATCGGCGATCACGCAGCGAGCGACGTCCTCGGCCCAGATCGGCTCGAAGACGGCCCTGCCGCCGCCTGAGATCGGTATCGCAGGCAGCAGCGCGAGACGGCGCTGGAGCGTGACCCAAGGATCATTGATGCCGTAGACGATCGAAGGCGCGAAAGTCGTGCTCGCGAGCTCGGAATCGCGCACCGCCAGCTCGGCCAGCGCCTTGGCGCGAAAGAAGCGCGTCCGCTGGATCTCGGTCGCCCCGAGCGCCGAGAAGAAGACGAAGCGCTCGACTGCGCCTGCCTCGGCGGCGCGGACCAATCGGGCTGTAGCGAGTCCGTTGAGCTCCTCGACGGGGGCATGGGGCTGGTCGCGGATCGCCGCGGCCAGGTGGATCACGGTTGAGACGCCGCGCAGCGCCTGGCGCATCACGCGGGGGTCGGCGAGCTCGATCAGGTCGCCGAGCGCGATCCGAACCTCGACCCGCAGGCGCCCAAGGCCGCGCGGGTCGCGCACCAACGCCCGCACCTCCTCGCCACCGTCGAGCAGCTTCGGAAGCAGCGCCTGGCCCACCGTTCCCGTCGCTCCGGTGACCAGGATCATCGCCCGCAGCTTAGGGCCAGCGCCTGCGCTGGCCCTAACGACCATCTAGAATGCCGCGTTCCGTCCGGGGCCAGCAGGCCTGAAACTGCGCAAGCGCCGTCGACCCAAGAAGGAAGAGACCTTGGCTTACGTCATCGCCGAACCCTGCATTGGCCAGAAGGACAACTCGTGTGTCGAGGTGTGTCCGGTCGACTGCATCCATCCGACTCCCGACGAGGCCGACTACGAGAACGTCGAGCAGCTCTACATCGACCCCGACGAGTGCATCGACTGCGACGCCTGTGTCGAGGCGTGCCCGGTCGATGCCTGCTTCGCCGAGGATCAGCTTCCCGAGGAGTGGCAGAAGTACACACCGCTCAACGCGGAGTACTTCGCCGGTAAGTAGACGGGCCTAGCGGGTAGCAGCACCTGCGGTGCCGCCCCTTCGCCTCAGCCTCACCCTGTCCGGAGGCGCCTCGCTCGGAGCCTATGAGGCGGGCGCGGCCGCCGCGCTCGCGCTGGCGGTCCGCCACCTCGACCACCAGGACGACCAGGAGGCGAGCATCGACGCGATCGGAGGCGCCTCAGCGGGCGCGCTCGTCGCCCTGTTCACCGCTTACGCCCTGCTCGAGGGCCTCGATCCGGAAGAGCTCCTGCACGAGACCTGGGTCGAGCGGGTGACCCTGCCATTACTGCGCAGTAGTGGCTCCAGGGCGCTGCTTTCGTTCGACGATCTGCGTCAGGGCCTACCCGAAGTCCTCGCCGGCCATGGCCCCGCCGAACCCGACGAAGGGGAGATCGGCCTGCGCCAGGATCGTTCGCTGGCGCTGCACATCCAGGTGACCGGGCTTCGCGGCAACACGTACCCGATTCGCGGCCTGCGGGCTGACGAGCCTCTTACAGGGGTCACCTACGCCGATTGGTGTGAGTTCGAGCTGCAGCCAGGAGGCGGCGCGAGCCAGATCCTCGAGCCCGAGGGCCACGCCCCGCTGGATTTCGTGCTTGCTTCGGCGGCGAGCCCCGGCGGCTTCGCTCCCCAGCTGATCGACCGAAGTGCCGACGCCGAGGGCTATCGCCAGCGCGGGATCGACAACTTCCCCGAGTCCGGCTATCTGTGGTACTCGGACGGCGGCCTCCTCGGCTCGCAGCCGCTGAGCCGGGTGATCGCAGCCGCCCGTTCTCTGCACGGCCGCCGCGACGACGCGCTCGCAGCCCATCTGCTGATCGATCCACGCTCGGAGACCGCCGAGACCAAGCTCTGGTGCGACCCCGACGCCGACCCGAGCTGGCAGGAGGGCGCCTCGCGCGCTCTCGGGGTGCTTTCCCAGCAGAGCCTGTTCGACGACCTGCGCCACATCGAGAAGGTGAACTCGAGGATCGAATGGACCGATCGTCTTGCCGACGAGCTCGACGGCGCGCTTGGAAAGGGAGCCGATGAGGTTCTCCGCGGCTTCCTGGAGCACGTCGAGAGTGAGCTCGAAGAGATGCGCTCAGGCGAGGGCCAGCGCCCGGATCAGCCGCAGGGCAGTCGCCGTGACCTGCTTCATCGAGCCCTCTGCGAGATCGGAGGGACCGTCGGCAAGGAGCGGATCGAGATCGACGTGATCTCTCCGCTGCTGCTTGCCGGCGGCGATGACGATCCCGGCAGCCTGCTCGCCGGCGATTTCATGGGTGACTTCGGTGGCTTTCTCAGCCAAGAACTGCGTGCGAGCGATTTCGCGCTCGGCTACGAATCGACGATCGGCTGGCTCGACCAAGGTCTGCGCAGCTGCGGCCTCGACGACCGCGCCGTCGACGCGACACTCGAGTTCGTCCGCGAGCGCCGCCGCTACGACCTCGACGAGGTACGAAGCGGCGATGCCGAGCTCGGTGATCTCTCGCTCGCCGACCGCTTTCAGCTCGTCCGCCTCGGGGTGCACGGTGCAAGGGTGCTCGGCGCCGGCGCGCTCGACCTGCGCTCGCGAATCCCTGACGGCGTCGGCAAGGCCATCCGCGGCGCACGCCAGCGCCTTCCCGGCGGGCGCTAGGGGGCGAAAGGCGGGCGGCTGACGACTTTTCGGGGTCATGGCCCCGGAGATTCAGCAACGAAGCTGGGAGGCAGCGCTTGCGCTGGCCGCAACCCAGCACGCCGTCGTCACGCATCGCCAGCTAATCGCGGTGGTCACGGCCGACGCGATTCGCAACTGGGTCGAGCGCGGGCGCCTTCACCGAGTTCACCAAGGCGTCTATGCCGTGGGGCGGCCACAGCTGAGCCCTGACGGTCACCTCAACGCGGCCGTGCTTGCTTGCGGTGATGGCGCAGCGCTTAGCCACCTGAGTGCCGGCACGCTCTGGCGCCTTGGCAACTTCTGCCGACCGATTGAGGTGACGGTCCGCCGCTCCAGTGCGCTGCGGAGGCCAGGGATACGAGTTCATCGGCGTCCAGCCGTCCCTGCAACCGACTTCGACGTCGAAAGGGGCATTCAGGTCACCGGCATCACACGCACGCTGATCGATCTCGCCGCTCGCCTTGATCCAGATCGCCTTGAGCGTGCGGTCAACGATGCCGACAAGCTCGGTCTGATTGACCCAGAGCGTCTACTCGCGGAACTCGATCAGACCGTACGGACGCCCGGAACCGGAATCGTTCGCGCCCTCCTCGCCAAGCGCAGCTTTCGCCTCACCGACTCCGCCCTCGAGCGTCTCTTCCTTCCGATCGCAAAGCGGGCCGGGCTTCCTGATCCCCTCACTCGCCATCTCGTCAATGGCTGCCGCGTCGACTTCTATTGGCCCGACCTGGGCCTCGTGATCGAAACGGACGGGCTGCGATACCACCGCACGCCGTCAACCCAATCGCGCGACGCCCGCCGCGACCAAATTCACATCGCAGCAGGGCTGATCGCGGTTCGCTTCACCCACCAACAGGTCCGATACCGCTCGGCAGAGGTCGAGTTGACTTTGCGCCGCATCGTCGCCACCCGCACGCAGCGCCACTGATGAACTGATAGGCCCAGGACCCCACAAACTCACCAGTCGAGGCCCGCTAAGCGCGCCGCGCTCGCAGCGAGTACATCAACGGCAGGCGCGGCATGTCCTCAGGCAGGCGGTAGACGCTGCCGGCCTCCAGGGCCTCGCGATCTTCGACCAAGAATGGCCAGCGCGGGAACAGGGTGTAGTCGTGCTCGTTGAAGAGCTCGAGTCGCAGGCCCGCATCGAGCAGCGCGCCGACGACCTCGGCAAGCGAATGCGCCCATTCGTGGGTTGCGTTGTGTGAGGTCTGCGCCGAGAGGTCGGCGTAGGTGCCGGGATCGTCGAACTCGATTCCTTCATCGTCATGGAAGTAGCTGCGCTCGACGCAGAGATCGTCATCGCTCAGCGCCCAAGTGATCGGATGGAACTCGCTCAGGTAGATGAAGCCCCCGGGCGACAGCAGCGCGGCGACCACCCCGGCCCAGCGCCTCAGGTCTGGCAGCCAGTTGAGCGCACCGAGGCCGGTGTAGACGATCTCGAACTGCTCGCCATCCAATGCCGCTGCGGCTTCGTAGACGTCGGCGGCGACGAAGCGTGCGTCAAGTGCCAGCTCGGTGGCGAGCGCGTTCGCAGCGTCCACGGCCGGCGCGGAGAAGTCGACGCCGACGACCGCTGCGCCACGACCTGCCCACGACAGCGAGTCGAGGCCGAAATGGCACTGCAGGTGCACGAGGCGCTTGCCCTCGACCGACCCCATCTCCTCTATCTCGAACGGCCGCAACGTGCTGGCGCCCGCCTTGAAGCGTTCGACGTCGTAGAAGTCGCTGCCGACGTGGATCGGGACGCGCTCGTCCCAGAACTCGCGGTTGGGCTCGAGGCGCGCGTCCAACGCCGCGCAATCCTAGCCCTGGACTTGGACGACAGGCAGGGCGGTGCCGCTCACCGGTCCGGCGGGAGCTGCGGCGGTCAACGTCTCGGCTTGCATCACCGGCAGCTCCTGTGGAGTCATCGAGATGATCCCGCGTGCGGCCTGGCGAATGGCGACCGAGGCGGGGGCGTCGGGATCAGACAGCACCAGCGGCATTCCCCCGTCGGCGCCGACGCGCAGGTCTTCGGAGAGCGGCACCTTGCCGAGCAGTGGCACGTCGAGCTCGTCGGCGAGCAGCTGGCCGCCTCCCTCGCCGAAGATCGTGAAGCGCTGTCCGTCGGGGGTCGTGAAGCCCGACATGTTCTCGATCACGCCGAGTACCTCGAGGTCGACCTTTGCCGCCATGTCGGCAGCACGCTTGGCGACTGACTGCGCCGCCGGCTGTGGAGTCGTGACGACGATTACCCGCGCCTGAGGCAGCAGCTGGGCGAGCGTCATTGAGACGTCGCCGGTACCGGGCGGCAGGTCCAAGAGCAGGTAGTCGAGATCCTCCCAGGCGACGTCCTCGAGGAACTGCTGGATCGCCTTGTGCAGCATCGGCCCACGCCAGACGACGGCAGCGTTGTGCTCGAGGAAGAAGCCGATCGACATGACCTTGATTCCGGCAGGTCCGAGTGGCGGGATGATCTTGCGCTCGGCGTTGACATCTGGGCGCTCGTCGACGCCGAGCATGCGGGGAATCGAGTAGCCGTAGACGTCGGCGTCGAGCGCGCCCGCGGTCTTGCCCTCGGCCTGCAGCGCCGCGGCGAGGTTGGCGGTCATCGTCGACTTCCCGACGCCCCCCTTGCCGGAGGCGACGCAAATCACGTTCTTGACTGCCGCCAGGGCGCCCTCGGGCAGGCCACCCGGGCGCCCAAGTGCCTTTTGGAGATTGGTCTTCTCCTCGTCTGAAAGGACGTCGAAGCCAACGCCGACCTCGGTCACACCGTCGAGCTTGGAGACGTTGAGTGCCACCGCCTGCTGAAAGTGGGAGCGGATCGGACAGCCGGCGGTGGTCAGCGAGACTACGACCGCGACCTTGCCGCTGTCTTGGATGTCGATCGAGCGCACCATGCCCAAATCGACGATCGAGCGGCGCAGTTCAGGGTCGATCACCGCCCGCAGGGCCTCTGTGACTTGTTCGGCCGTCGGCACGTCACTGATTGAAGCAGACAGCGCTGCGTGCCCAGCACCCAGCGGGCCCCCGACCGCATTGCCCCCGAACGTAGACCGACCGGCCACGTCGGCCGGTCGGTCTGGAGGAGAGGTTGCTGTTCTGCCCACGAGGTGCGAGCGGACAGCTTCTCCGAATCGCCGCCAACCTCTCACGCGGGCGACTCGGGCTAAGTGACGGTTCGGCTACGAAGCCGTACCGACGCGCTCCTGGACGGCCGTGCTGGCCTTCCGGATCTGGGTCTCGAGCCGGTTGCGATTCTGCTTGACCTGCTGCTCGACCTCGCGGCGGCGGGACTTGACCTCGCGCTCGACCTGCCTGCGAGTCGAACGGACGCGCGAGACGGCCTTGCGACGTGCCTGACCACCGCGGCGCTCAAACCTGTTGAACTCGCGGGTGACCTGCGTGCGAAGGCTCTTGAGCTCCTTCTCACGGGCCGTGGCACTGGTCCAAGGCTCGACAACTTCCTCGACGCGATCGCGCACGGTTAGCGCTGCGCCTACCGGGACGTCCAGCGCGCGCTCGGCGCGCTGGCGGACGATCGCCGCGGCTCCGTTGGAAGCCTTGGTCACGCCCTCCTTGACCTGGGCGCTGTCGCTGCGGGTCGCGGTGGTCCTGGGCTTGGTCTGCGCCTTCGTGCTGCGGCGCTTCGTGGTGGTGTTCTTGGCGGTAGTGGCCATATTTGTTCTCAACCCCTCGGTGAGTTCGTTTTTCATAAGCTCCTTATTTCTAAGGAGGTTCAGCGTAGCAAGTACCCCGAACAGGTGTTTGTAAACCCGGACACTGGGTCGGTTACACGGGCTGGGGCGAGCGCTTGCTGACCCGTGCCAGCCAGCCGCCGGGGTCCTCGAGCTCCTCGGGCCTGGGAAGATCGGCCGCGGAGCGCCAAACCAAGCGCAGCGACTCGCGCCCGCCCTCGGCGACCACGTCGTCGCAGAACCGTTTGCCGAGCTCGTACTGGCGTAGCTTCGCCTCCAAACCGAGCAGCCTGGCGAGGACCGCGCCAAGTCCTCCGCGGCGCTGGCGACGCTCGTCGAGCCTGCGGCGAAGCTCGCTCAGGTCCGGGCCGAGGTCCGCTGCGCATGCATCCATGATGTGTTCGGCGTGGCCTTCGATAACAGCCATCGTCGCCTGCAGGCGATCGAGCAGGGCGGCATGCTCGGGAGACGCCAGCAGGCGCGAAAGCTCGCCACGCATCAGCGTGCGCACGAGCTCACCGGGCTCGCGAACGAAGCGCTTGGCAAGCGCTTTCAGGCTCGACGAATCGATGCCGTCGGCGGTAGCGGAGATCAGCCCACCGGCGAGTTCGCGTAGGTGTCCTGACAGCCATTCGACTCGCTCGAACTGAACGACGTGCGTGGTCTCGTGAAGCGCAACCCAGCGCAAGAAGGTGTCGTGCTCGCCGCCGAGCCGTTGCCGCGCATCCTCCATGTTCTCGGCGACGAACAGCAGTCGCGCGGGGCGCGGCGGGCCGAAGAGGGCGAAGTCGTACTGACCGAGCACGTGTCTGGCGGCATAGCCGACGGCGAGGCCGGCTTCGGCTCCGGCGGCAGCACCGACCACGCGGTGGGCGATGGCTCCGAACGGGCCGGGGAGGTTCAGGTCCCGAGCCAAGCGTTGTTCCAGCGGTCGCGCTGCCTGCGCCAATGTGACGAGCGCGTTGTGCGCCCATTCGCCGCGATCGATCAACTCTGCTGCGGGCGGTGAGGTCACCATCCCCAAACCCGAATAATCGGACACCTGGGAGATCGCAGTCGCGCACGCCGCCTCGACCTCCCCGACGCTGTAGCCGCGAGCGCTCGCGGCGGGGGCGCCGCTGAGGCCCGCTATCGGCGGCAGCCCTGAGATCACCGCGGACGCTGCTCGCTCGCTCAGGCGCCAGTCGACAAATGCGGGCCCGTCGCTCACGAGCACGGCGCGGCGGCGCCGCGCTGCACCTCGATCAGGGCGCCGAGCAATTTCTCGTCGAGGCCCGCGATGACCGCGTAGCGCGCTGCGAGATCGAGCTGTGCCTGGTCGAGTGAAAGCTCACCGAAGATGAGGCTGGCCCCGGCTTCGCGGGCGATCAGCTGTGCCGCCGCGACATCGACCGAGCGACAGGGCCGGCCGCTGAGCATGCCGTCGAGTCGGCCCGCGGCGACGTAGCAGAGCGTGATCGCCAGGGCCCCGATCGATCGACACCGGTACGCCTTGCCCTTGAGGCCGTCGATCAGTGGTCCGATCAGCTCGGGCTTGCTCGCCTCGAGCCCGACGAGCTCGAGCCCGTATCCAGGCCCGCGCGCCGTAAGCAACTCGCCATCGAGCTTGGCGCCGGCTTGGCGCTGCGCGGTGAATTCCTCGCCGGCACCGAAGTCGTGAACGAAGCCGAGGTTGACGTCGGCCATCGACGGGCCTGAGGCAACCGCGATCGAGAGGGCGAAGGAGGGAATCGTGCGCCGCGCATTGAGCGAGCCATCGATCGGATCGATGACGACGCGATCGGGCGCCGAGCCGTCGCCGAAGACGACTTCGCCGCGCTCTTCGGAGATCGCGGTGAAGCTTGCACCCTCGGCGTGTAGGCGCTCGAGCCCGGCGAAGACAATGTCCTCCGCCTGCGCGTCGATGACCAGCGTGCGGTCGCCGCCCTCACCGATCTCCCCGACGTACTCGGTGCGTGCGGCAATGCTGCGGGTCGATTCGAACAGCGTCCGCTGTTCGCCGACCATGAGGCGAAACGCGTCCAGCCAGCGCTCGGCGGCGAGCCCCGCATGCTCTTGACCTGCCATGAGCCCATGCTAGACCTCGTCGGTATGCCCGCCGAAGTCCAGACGCCGACTGCGGCTCAGAGAGCTGTAGCCACACACGACGACGGCCCCCTGCTGGTGCTGGGCGTCGCCGGCTCGGGGCGCACCGAGGCGCTCGCGTTACGTCTCGAGGCGCTCGCCAGCCGCGGGGCCCGCACCGAGCACGTCCTCGTCCTCACCCGATCGCGAGCCGCCCGCTCCCAACTTCGCGCTCGCGCCGAGGCGTTGCTGGACCGACCTCACGAAGAGCTCTGGGTCCACACCTATGAGGAAGCTGCGGAGGCGCTGCTACGCGAGTACTCGGTCGAGGCGGGCCTCGACCCCTTCTTCACCACCGTCGGCCCGGCGGATCGACTCGCGATCCTGCTCGAACGGGTCGACGATCTGCCCTTGCGACACCACGAGATTCGCGGCAACCCCGCCGGCCTGCTGGCACGCCTGCTGCGCCGTGTCGATGTGCTCAAGGCCGAGGCGATCGCGCCGGCGACGCTACGCGAGTGGGCTGTTGCCGCGTCACGGGCGGCCACCGGCGCCGCCGAGCGCGAGCGAGCCGAGCGCGAGATCGAGTTCGCGGAGCTCTTCGCCCGTCACGATCGCATTCTGCGCGAGGCCGGGAGCCTCGATGGCGGCGACCTCGTGCTCGAGCTCGGGCGTCTGCTTGGCGACCGCGCTGATCTCGGTGAAGCGGTCAGCGGCCGCTTCCCGCACGTGCTCGCCGACGAGCTCGAGGACAACGGTGCCGCCCACCGGCGCATGCTCTCGGCACTTGCCGCGGCGCCCGACGCCGACCTTGCAGCCGCCTGCGACCCGAGCCAGGCTACGCGGCGCTTTCGCAGCGCCGGCACCGCCGCGCTCGAGGCGTTTCGCGCAGACCGCCCCAGCGCGACTGAGATCGAGCTCGAGGCGCCGATCCGCACACCCGAGTCCGTGCGGTTTTGGCGCTGTGAGAACGATCGCGCCCAGGCCCAGGCCGTCGCGCGCGAAGCCGAGCAGCTGCTCGCCAATGGCGAAGCCCGGGCTGAGCGCATTTGCATCATCGCCGGCGCCGGCTGGCGCGAGGGGCGCCTCGTCGCGGCTGCGCTGGAGGAGCGCAGCGTGCCATTTCGCTTCGCTGGCGACGCCGCCTTCTTTCAACGCCCCGAGGTTCGCGACGCGCTCGCCTGGCTGCGCATGCTCGCCAACCCGGGCGACGCGGCCGCCGTCGTTCGCGCCCTGACCAGGCCGCCGGTCGATCTGCGCTCGGTCGACCTGGCCAAGGTGACGACGATCGCGCGGCGGCGAAAGCTCGACATGGTCTCGGCCCTGGAGGCCGCGCTCGATAGTCCCCAGCTCCCGCCCGAAGCTCGCGATCGAATCCAAGCCTTCCTGCGCCTTCACAAGGCTGCCTCGAACGCGCTCGAGCAGATGCGGGCGGACGTCTTCGTCCGCAGGCTGATCGAGCGCGTTGGCATGCGGCGCCATCGCCTTTTCGCTGCCAGTCCGGAGACCGCGGAGCGTCTGGTCAACCTCTCGCGGCTGGCTGAGCTCGCCGCGGACTGGTCGCGACGCGAGCCGCGCGGGTCGGTCCGAGAGTTCATCCGCCACCTGACCGCGGTCGCCGACGCGGGCGAGGTCGGCGACGACGACTGCGACCGGCCCGTCGCCGGGGCTGTACTCGTTGCCGAGCCCGATCAGATCAAGGGCCTGGAGTTCGACCATGTCTACCTCCTCGGTCTGCGAAGCGGCGCTGTCGCCGCACGCCATTGGGAGGACTCGTGGATTCCCGACGAACTGCTCGCGGAATCGCTGCCCGAGCCTGGCGAAGCGCTCACCGCAAGCCGCCGCCTGGCGCTCGCCCACGTCGCGATGACGCGGGCCCGGGCGGCTTTGGTGCTGGCGTGGCCGCAGCACCAGGAGGGCGGCGCAGCGGCGCCGTCTCGGATCTATCGCAACGCCCGCGAGGCTGCCGGCGGCGAGGAGGAGTTTCACGACGAGGAGTTGTTCGGGCCGGCGGAGGGCCTTCATTCGACTTACCGAACGCTTCGCGACGAGGTGCTCGAGGCATCGTGGCGCGCCGGCTCGGCGCTGTCTGAGATGCGACTCGATACCGCCGCTGACGTCAACGCGGCGGTTGCTCGGTACCTGGAGCTGGTCAAGCTGGCGGCATTGATCCAGCGCCCGGGCGCGGAGCCTGCGCCGGAGGTGATCGACGCCATCAATGAAGTGCTGGGCCGGATCGCGTCGCCGGAGCAGCGCATGGAGATGGACGCGTCTTCGCTCGATCAGTACGTGATCGGCGAGGAGCGCGAGCGCGGCAAGCGCCGCGAGCAGATCGCCGCGCGCCGCGAGCCGTCGCTGGAGCAGTTTCTGCCGCGGCGAAAGGGCGGGTTGGGGCTTTCGGCGTCCGACATCGACCTCTATCGCACGTGCCCGCTCAAGTACAAGTTCGCGCGCGTCTTTGCGATTCCGCAGGAGCCGACGATCAATCAGCGATTCGGCATCCTCATTCACAACGTCCTCGAGCGCTTTCACTCCGACGAGATGCGCGCAGGTGGAGACCGGCGAAGTGGCGGTTTCGATCGCCTGCTGACCCTGTTCGAGGCCGGTTGGCGCCGCCAAGGCTTCGGCTCCTCAGACGACGAGCTTCAGTACCGTGATCGCGCCGTTGCCGCCCTGGCACGCTATGAGGAGCACAACCTGCGCTCCGAATCGCGACCGATGTGGCTCGAGCGAAACTTCTCCTTCGCGATCGGCCCGCACCATCTGCGGGGGCGAGTCGACCGCGTCGACCGCCTACCCGGCGGCGGCTACGAGCTGATCGACTACAAGACCGGTGACCCGGGCACGGGCCCGAAGCTCAGCGGCGACGTGCAGCTGGCGCTGTACCGGCTGGCGGCGCGGGAGGCGTGGGAAATCGAGGCCGAGATCGGCAGCTACTGGTACGTGCTCGCCGACGAACGAGTCGAGCTGCGAGCCGAGCCCGACGACGGCGAGCGCGTCGAGCGCACGGTGCTCGAGGTCGCGGCCGGGATCGAAGATCAGGACTTCGAGCCCCGGCCTTCACACGAAATCTGCTCCTGGTGCGATTACCGCTTGATCTGCCCCGCCTCCGAGGCCTGAGCGGGAGCGCCAAGGCGGGCAAGGAAGCAGGGCGTGTGGCGTGCTCTGCACGCGAAACGCCCGATGACGCTGCCCGGCGCCGGGGATCGCGCTCAGGTCGGCCCGCCGGCCTCGTCGCCGCGTTGACGTAGAAAGCGCTGAAAGTCGCGGGCGATCGTGTCGCCGGAGGGGACATCTTCAGCGTCGAGATCCTCCTCTTCGGCCCGTTCGGTCTCCAGCCTGCGCACCAGCTCCTCGATCTCCGGGTTTGAAGCCACGGCACGATCGACCTGGGTCTCGAAACGACCCATCGCCTCCTCGAGCTCCGAGGCCTCGATCGCGACCCCTGTGAACGCCTCGAGGCGGCGTAGCAAGGCAAGTGCCGCCTTCGGGTTGGGCACCGCGGCGACGTAGTGCGGCACAGCAGCCCAGAGGCTGGCGGAGGTCAGCCCTGCGACCCGGCAGGCGTCGTGGACGATGCCGACGATGCCGGTGGGCCCCTCGTAACTGGAGCGGCTGAGCGAGAGCCGCTCGACGAGCTCGGGGTCGGAGGCGAGGCCCGTGATCGGCACTGCGCTGGTGTGCGGGACGTCGGCAAGCAGGGCGCCGAGGGTGACGACCATCTCGACGTCGAGCCGCGTGGCGACCTCGATCACGGCGTTTGCGAACGTACGCCAGCGCAGGTTCGGCTCGATGCCCGAGAGCAAGACGAGGTCGCGCTCGGCATTCGGTGCTCGGGCGGCGAAGACGACATTCTGGGGCCAGTCGACCTCACGCGTCTGACCCTCGGAGAAACGGATCGTCGGTCGTGTCACCTGGAAGTCGTAGAACTCCTCGGGATCGATCTCGGCCACGAGCTCGGCGTCGAGCGAGAGAGCAACCGCTTCGAGCGCGGTGGTGGCAGCGTTCGCCGCGTCGTTCCACCCAGCGAAGGCTGCGACCAAGACCGGCGATCTCAGCCGCGGCGGATCACCCTCCCATCTCAGAGCTTCCATTCGCGTCCGAGCCTACCTACAACTCCGTGTCCGCTCCTCCAGTCAACATCGAGCTCATCGAAGCTGCCGTCGCACAGATGCATCCCGAGGTCTCCGAGTTGCGCCCGGGCCAGCGCTTCGAGGGCCGCTACGCATGCTTGTCGAAGGAGCGCCTGACCTCGCGAAACGGTGGCTCGTATCTCTCGCTTCGCCTGCGAGATCGCAGCGGCGTGCTCTCGGCCCGGGTCTTTCGCGAGGCGGATCGGATCGGCCTGCGCTTCGATGCCGGCGACGCGATCGTCGCCCGAGGCAAGGTCGAGCGCTTCCGCGGCGAGCTGGTGGCAGAGCTCGACGACGCGCATCGAATCGACCCCGGCGCGTTCGACCCCGCCGAGTTTCTCCCGGCCGCCTATCGCTCGGTGGAGGAGCTCGAGGGGTTTCTCGAGCATCTGCTCCGCGAAGTCCACGATCCGGCTCTGCGCTCGGTCGTCGAGGCTGTGGTCGTCACAGGCCCCGAGGCGGACGGGTTTCGCCGCGCACCCTGCACCCGCAGCGGCCACCATGCCTACCTCGGCGGGCTGATCGAGCACACGGTGGCGGTCGCGACCCTCGTGCTCGAAACGAGCGCCCTGCATCCTCGCCTCGACTCCGACATGTTGATGGCGGCCGCGATCTGCCATGACATCGGCAAGGCGCGAGAGTTCACCTACGGAGCCGAGTTCGGCATCTCCGACGAGGGGCGCATGCTCGGCCATCTGGCGATCGGGGCGGAGATCATCAATCGATTCTGCGGCCCGCTCGCGCCCGGGCGTCGTCTGACACTGCTCAACTGCGTGCTCTCACACCACGGTCCAGACGCGGCCCAGGGCCGTACAACGGGTCGGCGCGGCGGATTCGCCACGGCGGAGGCGCTGGCGCTGTATCGGATCAACGCCCTCGATGCCTCGATCAAAGGCGCGCTCGAGGGCGGGACCTAGCCGCTACCCACCTGCGCCGGCGCGCCGATCACGCGGCGCGCAAGCTGAGCCGCGACCAGCAGCACCAAGACCGCAAAGGCGATCTCGAGGAGGCGCTGTGAAACCGCGTTCGAGAGCACGACGCCTGCGACCACGCCGATCGGGGCCAGCGCTCCGATCAGCAGCCCGTCGCGAAGGCGAACGTTGCCGAGGGAGTGCTGGCGCCAGGCGCCGACGACTGCCATCGGAAAGATCGCCAGCAGCGAGGTGGCCTCGGCGCGGAGCTGCGGCTCGTCGAAAGCGAGCACCAGAGCGGGAACGAAGATGACTCCACCGCCGACGCCGAGGGTCCCGCCGACGACGCCACCGGTGAACCCGAGCGCCGCCGCGAGCAGATACTCCATCAGCCGACCAACAACTGGATTGCGACGGCGGCCAGCAAGACGGCGAACAGCGCTGATAAGGCCCGCTCTGAGACCAGCTGTTGGATCTGAGTGCCGACCAGGACGCCGCCGACCGCAGGGATGCCGATCACCACGCCCTGGAGCAGGTCGACGTTGCCGTACAGGCCCTGTCCGACGGTCGCAAGCAGAGCGATCACTGCTATTGCCGCCAGGCTGGTTCCCGCCGCCTCGCGCTCACCGTAAGCGAGCCAGATGATCAGCAGCGGCACGAGCACGACACCACCCCCGACTCCGAACATGGCGCTGAACGCCCCGGCGGCGGTAGCGATCGTCGCGAGCTTCAGCCATCGATCTGCTGGCACGGCGGCGATACTAGATTCCCCGATGGCCGCCACCGAAGCCGAGACGATCCTTGCGCCCCTGCGCGCCGACCCTGCTTCCAGCGCGATCCTCTGCGACATCGACGGCACGCTCGCACCGATCGTCGCCGACCCTGCGGCAGCGACGGTGCCGGCCGCGACCCGCGTGCTGCTGGCGCGGCTCGAAACCAGTTACCGGCTCGTCGCCTGCATCAGCGGCCGCCGTGCGAGTGCCGCCAGGCGAATGGTCGGCCTCGATCAGCTCACCTATGCCGGCAACCACGGACTCGAGGTGCTGCGTCCCGGCGAGCTCGAGCCGAGCCTCGACGCAGCAGTCGGCCGGCGCGGCGCCGCGGCGTCGGGATTCGCCTCCCGCCTCGACTGGAACGACCTCTCCAGGGTCGGGCTCAGACTCGAGGACAAGGGGCCGATCCAGGCGATTCACTGGCGTGGGGCCGGCGACGAGGAGGTCGCCGAGCAGCGCGCCAGAGCGCTGGCCGAGCTTGCGCGGCGCGAGGGGCTGTTCGCGCATTTCGGGCGCAAGGTGTTGGAGCTTCGGCCGCTCGCCACGGTCGACAAGGGCGTTGCCGCTCGCAGGCTCGTGGCTGACGGGGGCGTGAGCAAGGCGCTGTTCGGTGGCGACGACAGCACCGACCTCGACGCCTTCTCGGCGCTGCGCGAGCTCGAACGCGGTGGAGAGCTGGAGCGGGCGGTGTGCGTCGGCGTCGCCTCGGCCGAGGGCCCGGACCGCATTCAGCGTGAGGCCGACCTCGTCGTCGCCGGCCCAGATGGCTTCGCCGATGCCCTCGAAAGCCTTCTCTGATGCTGTTGGCCGATCTCCTTCGCAGCACCGTCTTGCTGACCGCGGGTGTCGCGACCGCGCTTGGGGCGATCAGCGTCATCGTCGCCAATCGTGAGCTCGATACGTTCGCCCTAGCGATGGCCGCGGGTTGGTGGATCGCAGCCGCCGCGATCGGCTTCTGGCTCGGTCGCCCGGCGCGGGCCGCCGGCGCGATCAGCCGCGTGCTCGCGGGTGCGAGGACCGCGACCAGCCTGCCGGCGCAGAGCCCGGGACGAATTGCGTTCTCGCGGCTGTGGCCGATCGGCGCCTTCGGTCTTGTCGTCGGCGGCGCCGGCTCCGTGTGGCCGCAGGTCGCCGCGATCGGCGCCGGGTACGCGATCGCCACTGCGCTCGCTTGGCGTGGTCGCGAGGACGCCGTCTCCGCGATCGAGGAGCGCGACGGGGTTCGCTTCTACGTCGAGGCCTCTTCGGCGCTCGAGCCTCTGCGCGTGATCCGAACCCCTGGCCTCTATCGCGACCGGGCGCCCACGATGAAGCCACCGCCACCTCCACCCGCCGAGGCCGGCTAGCGCAGTCGACATACGCGGGCGTTGCAGTCCGGACAGGCGGGCGTATGCGAGCGCGCCTCCGGTTGCCGCCGCCAATGCAGCCACCCCGGCCAGGACGAGGCCGGCCCGGGGGCCGGCGAATTCCGAGAGCCAGCCTACGAGCGGGCCGCCGATCGGTGTCGAGCCCAAGAAGACGACCGAGTACAGAGCCATCACCCGTCCGCGCATCGCCGGTTCGGCGTCGAGTTGCAGCGTCGAGTTGACGCCGGCGGCGAAGGTGACCGATGCTGCCCCGAGCGGAACCAGGGCGATCAGGGCCAGCTCCAGCGTCGGAGCTGTGGCGGCGATCAGCGCGAACAGCCCGAAAGCAGCGGCCGAGCCGACCAGCAATCTCTCGCTGACGCGCCCTCGAGCACCCGTGACCAGCGCCCCTGATACCGAGCCGACCGCCATCGCCACGGCGAGAGCCGTGTAGGCGCCGGCGCCGCCATCGAAGGTGAAGCGCCCGAGCAGCGGCAGCAATACCTGGAAGTTGAAGGCCAGGAGGCCGATGACGACCATCATCACCATCGGGATCAGCAGGGCCGGCTCGCGACGGACGTAGCGCACGGCCGCCATCACACCGGCGCTGTCGCTATCAGCGGTTGCCGCAGCTTCGAGCCGAGCCGGGTCCATCGTGCGCAGGGCGAAGATCATCGCCGCGAACGTGAGCGCGTTGAGCAGGAAGCACGGTGCAACCCCAATCGTCGCGATCAGGATCCCGGCGGTCGCCGGGCCGACGATCCTCGCCGAGTGGACCAGGAGGCTGTTGAGGCTGACAGCGTTGACGACCCGGCCCGCGCCGACCATCTCGATCACGAAGCTCTGGCGGGTCGGGTTGTCGATCGCGTTGACGGCGCCCCGAACGAAGACGAGGGCGAAGACCATCCAGGGCTCGACGGCGCCGCCAGCGGTCAGGCCCCAGAGCATCAGCGCCGGAATCGCCATCGCCGCCTGCGTGGCAATCAGCAGCGAGCGCTTGGGAAAGCGATCGGCAAGCACGCCGCCCCAGGCGCCGAAGAGCAGGATCGGGAGGAACTGAAGCGCGGAGGTGACACCGACGGCGACGCCGCTGCCGGTGAGCTCGAGGATCAGCCACATCTCGGCGACCATCTGCATCCAGTTGCCGCTGAGGCTGACTAGCTGCCCAGAGAAGTAGCGGCGGTAGTTTGGGACCTCGAGTGAGTCGAAGGAGCGGCGCAGTGCAGCGCTCATCCACGCCCCCCGTCGTCCTCCAGCATCCGCTCGAGGATTCCGGCGGCCCGCTCCAAGGTCTCGATCTCATCCTGTTCCAGGCGCTTGAGACGCTTGGCGATGTA
>JBKJXG010000171.1:0-5905 GCA_046716525.1 Solirubrobacterales bacterium | reverse complement strand
AGCCGGGGCGTTCTCGTGCTCGAGTAGGATCGCGATCCCATACGGTCCCGGAAAGCCGACCAGCGTGGCATTGCGAAGTGCCGTATTGAATACGGGAGCCACCTCGGGCGCCGCTCGGACGAGGACTTCACCGTCGCCGAAATGAAGCCACGAGTCGACGCGGGCGCAGTGCTCGGTCAGCGCCGGGAGCTCGCCGAGGCCGAGCGCGAGCAGGTTGCCCTCGCCGTCACCGAGGCGTATGAAGGAGGCCGGTCGGCTATCGGCGACGCAGGTCTCGATTCGCGCGGCGATCCGCGCCCACGGCTCGGTCCCGTCGAGGTACTCGCCGAAGCGGTCGACGGTCTCACTCCAGGCGGCACCCCCGTCGAGGCCGTCGACCAGCCGATGGAACTGCTCGAGGGCCTCGCCTTCGATCGCCGCCCGATCGTCACTGTTGTCCGAATCACCGGCCAACGATCAGAGCGCCTCCCGGCGCGACGGGCCGCTCATCTACGGCCCAGGGGTCGCCGGCGCCGAGGCGGCGTCCGCAGCGACGCCCTCGGCTTCGCGCACCGCTGCGCCCTCGAGCGCATTCGAAAGCGCTCGGATGTAGGCGCGTGCGGACGCTTCGAGGATGTCGGTGGCGACGCCTTGGCCGCTGGCGAGGCGGCCGTGCGCGTGGAGCATCACGGTCACGTCGCCGAGTGCGTCCTCGCCTTCGGTCACCGCCGAGACGGTGTACTGGCGCAACTCGGACTCGACCTTGGTCGCGGCGCGCATCGCGCCGCAGATCGCGTCGCCCGGACCGTCGCCTCCCGATTCACCAACCGCCTCGCCGGCGTCGGGCATCGTCACGGCGACCTTCGCGTGCGGCTCACGGCGAGTCGAGGCCTCGACGTCGAACCAGGCGAGGTCGTAGCGTGCGGAGCTGTCGCGGACCTGGTCGGAGACGATCGCCTCGAGATCGAGCGCTGTCACCTGTTTCTTGCGATCGGCGATCTCCTTGAAGCGCTTGAAGGCCTGGTTGAGGGCGTTGCCCTCGACCTCGAAGCCGAGCTGCTCGAGCGCGTCCCGCAGTGCGTGGCGGCCAGAGTGCTTGCCGAGCACGATCGAGTTCGACTCGAGGCCAACGTCGCGCGCATCCATGATCTCGTACGTCGAGCGCTCCTTGAGCACACCGTCTTGGTGAATGCCGGCCTCGTGCGCGAAGGCGTTTCGCCCGACGATCGCCTTGTTCGGTTGCACGGCATAGCCGGTGAAACGAGAGACCATTCGCGACGTCCGCGCCAACTCGCGCGTGTCGAGCTCGCTGTCGAGTCCGTGCTCATCCTTGCGGGTGCGCAGCAGCATCACGATTTCCTCCAGCGAGCAGTTTCCCGCGCGCTCGCCGATACCGTTGATCGCACACTCGACCTGGCGCGCACCCGCCAGCAACCCGGCATAGGAATTCGCGACGGCGAGGCCGAGATCGTCGTGGCAGTGCACCGACATCTCGACTTCGCGCAGCTGCGGCGCGAGCTCGTAGAGGCGAGCGAAGTATCGCGAGTACTCGTCCGGCGTCGTGTAGCCAACCGTGTCGGGGATGTTGATCACGTTGGCGCCCTCGGCGACCGCGATCGCACAGACCTCGGCCGTGAACTCGATCTCGGCGCGAGTCGCGTCCATGGGCGAGAACTCGACGTCCTCGCAGTAGGACTTCGCCAGCGCCACCGCTGCCTTCGCCTGGCCTTTTACGTCCTCCCGATCGGTCTGCAGCTGATGGGTGATGTGAATGTCGGAGGTCGAGATGAAGGTGTGGATCCGCGGCCGCTGGGAATCCTTGATCGCATTGAACGCCGCATCGATGTCGGCCTTGTGCGTGCGCGCGAGACCGCAGATCACCGGGCCTTCGACCGTACGCGCGATCTCCTCCACCGCCTCGAAGTCGCCCGGCGAGGTGATCGGGAAACCGGCCTCGATCACATCGACGCCAAGTCGCGCCAGCTGCTGGGCGATCTCGACTTTCTCCTGGGCGTTGAGTGAGATCCCCGGCGACTGCTCGCCGTCACGAAGCGTGGTATCGAAAATATGGACGCGGTCGGCGCTCATCGCCTACTCCTTCTCTAACTGAACCGATTGACCTTGTATCTCGCGGCTGTCGCGCCGCCCAGCGCTATTCCCCCCGAGGGGGGAGGAGAAGGAGAAGCGCGAGGCTGTGCGGCAGAGAGGTCATCCGGTGTACGAAGGGTAGCGCTCCTTGGAGCGCGTCAGCTTGTCGCCTCGATAGAAGAGGCGGCCCCAGATCGAACGCGGTCGCGCCAGGCGGACGGCGGAGGGCATCGCGGCCGGCCAGAACACAAGACCGACGAAGGCCATCGCGTATCTCTCCTTGGCCGCGTTGGTGGCGGCGACGGCGATCCCGATCACACCGAGGCCGCCGACGGCGGCGAAGACGGCACTCTCGACGTCATCGGCGAGGTCGACCCAGGCGCTGAAGCCAACCACGGCCACACCGGCGAGACAGCCGGCGACGATCATCGCGTCGATCGACTTGCGACCTTCCTTCTCCCAGTAGACGTCCTTGAGCTCGAGCCACAGCGCGAACTCGTCGAGCGTGAGGCCGGCGCCGATCGCAAACAGGACGGCGACGATCTCGTGCCATGGCGAGTCCGGGGCGGCGACGACGCCGACGTAGCCGAAGATCAGCATCGCGAAGATGCCCCAGACGAGGTGATGAACGTGAGTTCCGCCGACCGAGACGTTGCCCGGCCACCAGCTCACCTCGGCGCGGATCATGTGGGTGGAGGTGCGGATGAATGCGAAGGTGCCCAGCAGAACAACGAAGAAGAGGAACTCCGGCAGGCGATCGGTCTCGACGATGGCGCGATCGAAGAGGCTGGTGATGGTGGCGTCTGTCGGATTCACGTGCGGGACGGTATCGACGAGCTAGGGAACGAGCACTACCTTGCCAACGTTCTTGCGCTCGGCGATGAAACGGTGAGCTTCGGACGCACGTTCGAAGGGAAAGGCCGCTGCGACGACTGGCGTGTAGTCACCGGACGCGAGCCCTTCGGCGAGCGGATCGAGCAACCGGTCGAGTCCTTCGTCGTCCCACCAGCTGAGCATGTTGAGCCCGAAGACGCCCTTGTTCTCGCCCATCATCTGAAGGCTCTTCCACCACGGCATCGTCGCCAGCGGCATCGTCACGAGGCTGCGAAGAACGGCGGGAAGGTTCCGCTTGTCGCCGGTCTGCACCTCCGAAAGCCCGTACATGATCATGCGCCCGCCGGGCCGCAGGATCTTGTAGTCCTTCTTGAAGCTCGAGGGCCCGACCGCGTCGATGATCACGTCGAGGCCGACCCCGCCCGTTATCCGCATCGCCTCGTCGGCGAAGTCCTGCGAGCGATAGTCGATCGCGTGATCGACGCCCTGAGCCCTGATCGCGTCGTGCTTGGACGGTGACGCGGTGCCGAAGACCTCGGCCCCTGCCTGCTTGGCGATCTGAGTCGCGGCGATCCCTACACCGCCGCCGGCGGCGTGAATCAGAGCGCGGTCGCCGCTTCGCAACCCGCCCATGATCATCAGCGCCGCCCATGCGGTCGTGTAGTTGACCGGGAACGCTGCTCCCTGCTCGAAGCTGAGCTTGTCAGGCAACGCGATCACCTGGCCCGCCGCGACCGAGACCAGTTCGGCGTAGCCGCCGAATCGCGTTCCCGCCAGAACACGATCGCCGACCGCGTGGGAATCGACGCCGGCGCCGACACTCTCGATCGTTCCGGCGACCTCGTAGCCGACGACGCAGGGCGGATCGGGTGCGTCGGGATAGACGCCCGAGCGCGCCATCAGGTCGGCGAAGTTGATGCCGGCGGCCTCGACCGCGATCCGCACCTCACCCGGCTCTACGCGCGGGTCGGGCCGCTCCTCGACCGCAAGCACCTCGGGGGCGCCGTGTTTGGTGATAACGACCGCCTTCACGACCGCCACACTAGCCCCTTGAACTTCCTGCGACGACTCACGGGGCGCGAGCATCCGGCTCGCGTCGCAATCGTCGCGGCCGAGCTTCGACGTCATAGGCGACCGCGCTATCTCGAGATCGGGGTCAACACGGGCGTGCTCTTTCTTCACGTTCGCGCCTGGCGCAAGACCGGCGTCGACCCTTTCGCAGCGGTGCCGCTGAGCAAGCGCCTCCTGCACCCCAACACGCTTCTTCGCGGGCGCCTGCTCCAGACGCCGAGCGACGAGTTCTTCTCCTCACTTGCCTCGGATGAGCGCTTCGACATCATCTTCGTCGACGGCGATCATCGCTTCGAGCAGTCGCTGCGCGACGTCGAGCACGCGCTCGACCGTCTCGCCGACGGCGGCGTCGTCCTCGTCCACGACTGCGATCCACCGACGCCGCAGGCAGCCTCGCCCGACCCCCGCGACGCGGCGGGCGGTCCCTGGTGCGGCGTAGTTTGGAGTGCAATCGTGACGCTGCGCGCGACCCGCGCGGACCTCTCAGTCGAGGTACTGGAAACGGACTTCGGCCTCGGCGTGATTCGCCGTCTGCCCTCCCCCACGCTCGAGCTCGAGCCAGGTTCGGTTGCGGGAATGACGTATGACGACCTTGTTGCCGATCGCGTGCGGTTGCTGGGGATCCGAGATTATCCCGCTGCGGCGTAGTCGCGCGAGCGGGGTTGGGCTGGTGAGGGAAGGAAAAGCGGATCGTGGTGGCGTCATAAGGAGAGGTATTCACGACAGTCGTTAACAGATCTCCACAGGTCCCCTGGCCGGCCCAGATCCACCGCCTCACTGACCAGAAACCGACCCGGCCGGGGTTGGCCCGTCGGCCCGCGGGCGCTCGTGCCCCTAAAAACTCATCGCGCTGCCAACAAAGAATCCATCCCCCGAGGCGATCGCGTCGATGACCCCCTCGGGGACGGGAGCGTCGGTCGTCAGGGCCATCACGGCCTCGGCGCCCGCTCCGGCGCCAACCGCGGCGGAGACGATGTTGACGCCGTGCTCGCCAAAGATGGTGCCGACGCGGCCGATCATGCCCGGCTGGTCGGCGTAGCGGAAGATCGCCAGGTGCTCGGCGAAGGGGATGTAGAAGCTCTGGCCCCAGACGCCGACGAGATAGGGGACGTTTCGCGGGCCAACTCCGGTGCCGGCGACCTCGACGTCGCCGATCCGCACCTTGACGAGCTCGGTGAAGTCGCCCGAGCCCGATTCCTTGATCTCGACGAGGTCGATGCCCCGATCCTCGGCCATCGCCGGCGCATTCACGAGGTTGACCGGCTCCTCGGTATGGCCCGAGAGGATGCCGACGAGCACGGCGATCCCGAGCAGGCGCGTGTCGTGCTCGGCGATGCGGCCCTGGAACTCGACCTGCACACGATCGAGCGCTCCTTCGCTGAGACCCTGAGCGAGACGGCCGAGGCTCTCGCACAGCGGCACGAACGGAGCCAGCGCCTCCATCGCCTCCGGGCGCACCGCAGCGATGTTGACGGCGTTGGTGACGACGCCACCGGTGAGCGCCGCGAGCACCTGCTCGGCCGTGTCCGTGCCGGCGCGATCCTGTGCCTCGGCGGTGGAGGCTCCGAGGTGGGGAGTGACGACGACATCGTCGCGCTCGAACAGCGGGTGCGAGGTGAACGGCTCCTCGGGGAAGACGTCGAGCGCGGCGCCGGCCACGCGGCCGGACTCGAGCCCCCGCTCGAGCGCCTCGAGATCGATCAACTGGCCGCGAGCGCAGTTGACGATGCGAACCCCCTGCCGCATCTTCGCGATCGACCCGTCGTTGATGATGTTCTCCGTCTCCGGCGTCTGCGGCACATGAAGAGTGACGAGCTCGGCACGGGCGAAGAGCTCGTCGAGCTCGTCGACGCCCTCGACGCCGAGCTCGCGAAAGCGCTCGTGAGTGACGATGTTGTCGAAGGCGACGACGTCCATCTCGAATGCCTGGGCG
>JBKJXG010000170.1:0-4240 GCA_046716525.1 Solirubrobacterales bacterium | reverse complement strand
GACTCCAGCAACGGTGTCGAAGCAAGCTCAGACACCCGCCGCGCGCCCACGTGCACGACCTCCCCGACCCAGCCCGACCCCGGCCGGTACTCCCAGTACGTGATCGAAGACTCACCACCGGCGCGGGAGGCCACCGAGACAAAGACGGTCACCCGCCGCTTCGACGCCGTCAACCCGTATCTGGAGCCCGGTGCCGCACACGAAGCCATCCGGCAGTGGCGAAAGTCCACCGGCAACAACGCTGACCCACCCGATCCCTCGAGCGCAACTGGCGCCGGGGCCAAGGCTCGGACCGCACCCGCGAGCGCGCGCCCGTAGGCCTCGGTCAAGGGATCACGCCAGCATGGCCCGGGCCCGACCGCGGCACAGCGCAGCTTGCGCGCCAAGGAGAAGCCAAGCTCGCGCCCCGCGTCGCTGCCGCCGGCCCCCACCGCGGCGACGGTGGCGGCCAGTGCAGCGGCGACGAGCAGCGAGAGCGCAGCGTGCTCGACCGCCGCCGAGCCTGCTTGGGATCGCCATCGCACGCCTGGCACGCTAGATCGCGTCCTCGCTCGCGAGGTGCGCCGCGAGTGACGTTTCAGCGACGGATCAGGAAAGGCCCTCGCGCGCTTAGCGCACGAGGGTTACCGCTTCCGGAAAGACGATGCGGATCGCGTCGCGAACCTGGACCGCCTGCTCGTCGCTGCCCCCGGTGAGATCGAGGCGGTTGATCGAGGCAACCGTCATCTCGACCGCGAGCTTGATCGCCGTGTCGGCGAACGCGACTTTCTGGGCGCCCTGCATCTGCTCGGCCATCTCCGAGAGCCTGCCGCGAAGCTCGTCAGGGTCGCCGAACATGCCGCCAAATGGGTCTGAACCTTCCATGTTTCAGATCATAGACCCCGGGCCTCGGCGGCTGGCCGAGCGCAGGCCACATCGCGTAGGCTGACCGGCGATGGCGCTGCCACCTCCCTCGCAGTCCTCGACGGCCCTGGTCACCGGTCCCTCCTCTGGGATCGGAGCAGAGATCGCGCGCGAGCTCGCGCGTCGCGGCCATGGCCTCACTTTGGTCGCCCGCCGCGAGGATCGCCTCCGCGACCTGGCGACGGAGATCTCCGGGGAGCACGGCGTGCGTGTCGAGACGATCGCCGCCGACCTAGGTCGAGCCGAGGAGCGCGACCGCCTCGCCGCCGCCATCGATGCGCTCGGCCTCAGCGTCGAGGTTCTGGTCAACAACGCCGGCTTCGGCGACTCGGCCCCGCTTCACAAGACCGACCGCGAGCGAGTCGTCGGCATGGTCGCGCTCAATTGCGAGGCGCTGCTCGATCTGCAGGCGCGTTACTCGCCGGCGATGGCCGAGCGCGGTCGGGGCGCGATCATCAACGTCGCCTCGACAGCGGCCTTTCAGCCGATTCCCGGCACCGCCACTTACGCTGCGACCAAGGCCTTCGTGCTGTCGTTGACCGAGGCGACCCATGCCGAGCTCAAAGGCAAGGGCGTGACCGTGACGGCGCTCTGTCCGGGACCGGTGAAAACCGAGTTCGTCGAAGTCGCCGGCGTCGGCGGAGCCGAGGACAGCCTGCCGGAGATGTTTTGGACCGACGTCGACTTCGTCGCCCGCGCCGCCGTCGAAGGGGCAGACAATGGCAAGCGCGTGGTCGTTCCGGGTGCGATGAACCGCGCTGGGGCCATCGCCGGCCAGCACTCGCCACGGATGGCGCTGCTGCCGCTCGCCAAGCGCATGTGGCGCTCGGGCACCAGCAACTAGTTGACGCGCGTCGTCGTCGCGATCATCTCGCCGCCGCGTTTGGCGAGCGCCCCGACGAGCTCGAGCGGAAACGAGACCAGTGCGACCAGCGGAGCGCCTAGAACGGTGACGATCGCGTCGGCGTAGAAGCGAAGCGCGCCGCGACCATCGTTTCGGTGCAGCCGGCCGGCGCGTACCTCGCGGGCGAAATTCGGGTGGAAGGTGAGGCCGTTGAGCAGCGTCTGCAGCATCCAGCCCTGAGTGCGCCCCCAACGTGGCCAGCGCAGCTGCTCAAGCCGCTCATCATTGTGCTCGGCAAGGCGGTGGAGGCTGTCCGGGGTAAGCAGCAGGCTGCCCGGCGAGAGGCCGATCGCTGCCCAGCCCTCGACCCCGATTGCGGCTTGAAAACTGGCGCGGTTGGGGACCGCGATCTCGCGCCCGCCGCTGTCGCGGGCGCGGCAGACGGCCGCCCACTCGGCAAGCAGGTCGACCTCGCGCCCGTGTTCGATCGCAACGCCGCAGTGCTCGCAGCGGTCGAGCACGCGCTCCGTGTTGGGCAAGGCGCTCAGCGGCATCCCGACGCTCGCTTCACCGCCGGCGGCGGGAAGCGCGATCCAGCCGTATAAGGGCTCGCCGCACAATGGGCAGGGGTTGAGCTCGTCAGCGTTCATCGGCGCAGGAGACTAGATGACTGATCCGCGATCCCCGAGCGCACGCCGATTGGGAATCAGTCATCCAGTGCCAGGTTCGCGCCGGTATGTTCTGCCGGTGCAACTGCGCGAGATCATGACCTCGGGGGTGGTGACCGCCGACGCGGATGCGGACCTGCTGCGCGTCGCCCAGCTGATGCGGGACCACTCGGTTGGGTCCGTCGTCATCTGCGATACCGACGGCGAGCCGGCGGCGATGGTCACCGACCGCGATCTCACCGTGCGTGCGCTGGCCGAGGAGCGAGCCCCTGATGAGCCGGTTGCCGAGCACGCCTCGCGGCCGCTGGTCACCGGTGAGCCCGACATGGATCTCGAGGAGGCCGCGGCGCTCATGGTTCAGCATCGCATTCGCCGTCTGCCCATCGTCGAAGGCTCGTCGCTGGTCGGGATCGTCACTCTCGACGACATCGCCGTGCGTACCGGCAACCTCGAAGTCGCCCAGCGGATGACCCAGGACGTGATCGAGGGTGCGCTGCCCGGATTCTTCTTCCACGAGCGCGGCTAGGACTCCGTTTCATGGCACCGCCGACTTCGCGCCAGCAGCGACTTCGCGCCCGCTTCGAGGGCCTGATCGGCATCGCTTCGCCCTTCCTCGATGGCATCTTGGCCGTCGGCGAGCGCGTTTCGCGAGTTGCCGGGCGCGAGGACGACTACGTGCCCGTTCGCGCCGGTGCCGACCGCGTCGAGCTCACAGCCGCCAGCATCGACGCCGATCGCCGTGGAGAACGGCTCAGCGACTGAGACAATGGCGCTGAATCGCGAGCAGACCCTCGAGCGCGAGCAGCGCGGTGCCCGCGTCGCCGGCGTTGCGGCGATCGCCGCGGCCCCGTTCTACATCGTCTCGGTCGTGCTCGACCAAGGCGGCGCGGTGCCACTCGCCGGCGTCGAGACGGAGCGCTACCGGGCGATCGATGGCGTGGCCACCGACCTGCTGCTCTCCGTCGTTCTGCGCTCGGTCGCGTTCTTCCTACTTCTCTTCCCGCTGCTGTATCTGTTTCGCGCGGCACAGGCGCGCAGCGCCCGTGTCAGCGCTCCGATGGTCGGGTTCGTCTTCATCGGGCCAATCCTGCTCGCGGCCCAGGGAGTCTTTGCCTGGATCGCCCAGACTTCGGTCGCCTCAGACTTCGTTGCCCAGTCGGGCGCGGGCGGCGACATCTACACCCTGCTCGATGATCTCGCGGAGAACTCCGTCGCCTTCGACATCGCCCAGAACCTGCTGTTTCCGGCGCTCCTCGGCCTGATCGTGGTTATGGTCTACGTGCCGCTGCAAGCACTGCGGGTGGGTCTGTTGACGCGGTTCTTCGCCACGCTCGGGATGGCGCTCGGCGCCTCGGCGCTGTTCATCGTCCCGGCGATCTCCCTGCTGGCGTTGATGCTGTGGTTCGGCTGGCTCGGATTGACGATCCTCGACAAGATGCGCAAGGGCCGCCCCCCGGCTTGGGATGCAGGCGTAGCGATGCCCTGGCCCAAGCCGGGCGAGCAAGCGCAGCCGGTGCCGGCGACAGCAGCCGGCCCCGACGTCGTCGAGGGCGACGCCACCGAGCTGTTCGAACCCGGCGACAGTCGCGATCACAGCGCCCGTCGCGAGCGCGCCAAGAAGAAGAAGCGCAAGCGCCGGCGGTGAACGCGAAGCAGGGGTTTCGCTTCGGCGATGCTCCGCCGACCGCGCGCGAGGCGGAGCGGCTGCTGGGCGTGTCGACTCGGCTCGTGCTCGAGGCGCGGGAGCGAAACGCGGCGTTGGCGGCGCTCGATCTCGAGGGGGAGATAGAGCGGCTGGACCATCAGTGGCATCCGTTTAGCGGCG
>JBKJXG010000169.1:0-7410 GCA_046716525.1 Solirubrobacterales bacterium | reverse complement strand
CGAGGCCGGGCTCGCCAAGCTGTTCGAGGCGCATCCGCGTGAACTTCTGGATCAGCTCGATCCCGCGCCGGCTGCGCAGAAAGCAGATCGTGCGCGAGCCGTTGACGACGAGATCCGAGAGCAGCTCCGCCGACTCCGAGAGCACCGAGCGGCGCTTCATCGTCTTCGGGTCGGTCACCGGCGGATTCCAGATCGCGATCCGTCGCTTCGCTCGCGGTGCACCGTCGGAGTCGACGAGGGCGAACGACGTCCCCGTGAGCCGCTCCGCGAGCTCGACCGGGTTGGCGATCGTCGCCGAAGCCAAGATGAACCGTGGCTCGGAGCCGTAGACGCGCGCGACGCGGCGCAGGCGCCGCAGCACGTTGGCCACATGCGAGCCGAAGACGCCGCGATATGTGTGGGCTTCGTCGACGACGACGAACCGCAGGTTCGCGAGGAAGTCCCCCCAGCCCTTGTGGTGGGCGAGCAGGCCCATGTTGAGCATGTCGGGATTGGTCAGGACGAGGTTCGAGCGCCGGCGAATCGCCGGGCGATCGTCCTTGGGCGTGTCGCCGTCATAGATCGCGTGGACGAGCCCGGGCGGGTTCAGCAGCGAGAGCTTTCGCGCCTGGTCCTGGGCCAGGGCCTTGGTCGGGTAGATATAGAGCGCACGCGCCTTGGGATCGGTCGCGATCGCATCGAGCACCGGCAAGTTGAACGAAAGCGACTTGCCCGAGGCGGTGCCGCTGGTGATGATCACATCGCCCGCTCTCGCCTTCTCCAGCGCCTCGAGCTGGTGCGAGTAGAGCTCACTGATAGCGCCGCGCGAGAGTGCCTCGATCAGCGATGGCGACAGCGATCGCGGCAGCGCGACGGTGCTTGGCGGCCGCGACGCCTCGACGCTCGTCGTCACCAGCCTCCCGTCGGTCTCTCCCGCCTCGAGCAGGCGCTGCCAGGCAAGCGGAGCGGCGGCGAACGGGTCGCTGATCATGCGCCCCCCGTGATCGCGGCGGCGGTTCGCATCGCGTCGAGCGCCTCGACATCGTGCAAGCGCAGCATCTCGGCGCCCTCGGCAACCGCAAGCGCCGTCGCCGCAAGCGTCGCCGGTCCGCGCTGCTCGGGCCCCACTCGCCCATCCCACGATCCGGCGACGACCGCACCGAGGAAGTCCTTGCGAGAGAGGGCTACGAACAAGGGGCGCCCCAGCGTCCGCAGCTCACCCAGCCCGCGCAGCACCTCGAGATCGTCGTCGGTGCCGAGGTCGAAGTCGAACCCCGGATCGAGCGCGATCTGCGAGGCGTCGCAGCCAAGCTCGACGGCGCGCTCCAGTCGTTCGGCAAACCAGCACTTCATGTCGACGACGACGTCGTCGTAGTGGCGGCAGGGCCGGTCGACCCGTGGCGGTCCCTCGATGTGCATGAGCACGTAGCCGCAGCCGGTCTCGGCAACGAGCTCGAGCATCGCGTCCTCACCGCCGCCGATGTCATTGATCGCTGCCGCTCCGGCTTCGAGCGCGCGGCGCGCGACCTCGGGCGAGAACGTGTCGACCAGCACCGGCACGCCCGCCTGAGCCACCAGCCGCTCGATCGCCGGCAGCAGTCTTGTCGCCTCGGTTTCGGGCGTGACCGGCGGCCCCGTGCGCGCCGCGACCGCGCCGACGTCGAGCAGGTCGAAGCCGGCCTCGACGAGCCCAAGGCCGTCCGCCACCGCCTGCTCGGCGGTGCCGCTTCGTGCTCCGGCGTAGAAGGAGTCGTCGGTGACGTTGACGATCCCCGCCGCGAGCGCCGGTGGGAACCGGAGCTCGCGGTCGTTCAGGCGCCAGACGGACATCGGTGACTAAGTTAGTCCTCGGATGGCGCTTCGCTGTGTTTACACCGACCTCGACGGAACCCTGCTCGGACCCCGGGGCTCGCTCTTTCGCGATCCCGACGGCAACTTCAGCTTGCTTCAAGCCCGCGCCCTCGAGGCCTGTAGCCGTGCCCGCGTCGAGGTCGTGATCATGTCCGGTCGGCGCGAGTCGACAGTGCGTTCCGACGCACGGTTGATGGGCCAAGCTTCCTACATCTACGAGGCGGGCTGTGGGGTGATGATCGATGGCGAACGCACCTACCTCACCGGCGACTGGACGCCGGACGAGAACGGGGCGCCGGCCGAGAAGCTCGTCGACACCGGCGTTCCCGAGATGCTCTTCGAGCGCTTCGAGGGCAAGCTGGAGTGGCACGCGCCCTGGCATACAGGCCGCGAGCTCTCGCTGCTCATGCGTGGCGAGGTCGATGTCGCCGCCGCCAACGAGCTGATCGCGCGCGAGGGCCACGATGACCTGCGCTTTCTCGACAACGGAGTGATCGACCGCCGCATGGAGGGGATCGAGGGGCCTACCCACGGCTACCACCTGGTTCCCGGCGGAGCCAGCAAGGCGAAGGGAGTCGCCTTTCACATGAGGGCTCGCGGCTACGCCACCCAGGAGTGCATCGCGATCGGCGATTCGATCGAGGACCTCGAGGCGGCCACCTCCGTCGGGCGCTACTTCTGTGTCGCCAACGGCCCCGAACGCGACAAGGCCCTTCGCGAGGCGCTGCCGCGATTTGCCAATGCGACCGTGACCGAAGGCGCGATGGGCGATGGCTTCTACGAAGCAGTCGTTTCGACGCTGGCCTCGCGTGGCTGAGCGTTAGACGACCGTCGCCTGCGCCAGCACGCCCGCGAGCCCCGATCCGAGCACGACCCAGAGCACCGTGAGCTTGCCGTGGAAGGTGTTGAGCGCGACGAAGGCTGCAATCGCGATCAGCGCAGTCCAGGCATCGATCACGCCCGTGTCGAGGATCTCGACGACAACCGCGGCGATCAACCCGATCACCGCTGCGGCGACGCCGAGCAGGAACGGCCTGATCCGGTCGTTGTCGGCAATGACGATGAACTGACGGTGAAAGAAGATCGGAAAGACGAAGGCGGGGAGAAAGATCCCCAGCGTGATCACCAGCGCGCCGACCAGGCCGCCCGCCAGGTAGCCGACGAAGGTCCCGAAGATGACGAGCGGAGCCGGCAGGATGCCGCCGATCGCGAGGCCGTCGATGAACTCCTTCTGGGTCAGCCATTCGTGGTTGTCGACCGCCGCGTCCTGGAGGAATGGAATCACCGTGAACGCACCGCCGAAGGTGACGAGCCCGGCCTTCAGCCCCTCGAGGAAGATCTCGCCGGTGAGCGAAAGCGTGATCGTCCCGATCGCCAATCCGAGCGCAACGGGACCGAGCGAGAATGAGCTCGCCCGGTGAAGCAGGCGTTCGCCGTTTGTCCACAGCTCGTAGGCGATGCCGCCACCGAGAAGGACGAGGATGAAGGTGGCGTCGGCGAACATCGTCAGACCAAAGCCGGCGACGGCGACCAGCGCCAGCGGGATGTCGGTGATGAACGAGCCGCTGAGGCGGACGATCGCGCGGGCGACGAGCGCTCCAACCGCGGCGTTGAGCCCATAGAAGAGCGTGTCGAGGTTCGCGGCCACGTCGGTCTCGACGTAAAGCGCCGACAGCGCCAGCATGAGGACGAGGCCGGGCAGCATGAAGCCGGCGCCTGCGGCGAAACCGCCGAGCTTGCCGGCGCGCGTGCGGCCGAAGTAGACACAGAGCTCGTGCGCTTCGGGTCCCGGAAGCACTTGGTAGACGGCGAGGGTCTTGCGGAAGGTCTCGGCCGAGACCCATTTCTCCTCGTCGACGCATTCGCGTTTGAGCATCGCGATCTGCGCCGCCGGCCCGCCCCAGGCCAGAGCGCCGAACTTGAGGAAGCGCCAGAAGACCGCTGGCCGCGAGTCGGTCGATCGCGGTTCGCCACCGCGGTCTGAGTCGCTCCGCATCGCGGTGATCCTTGCAGGCGATGCGGAGAAGGCGCGGACGCCGCGACCTCTAGACTCGGTGCAGATGGCAACCGAGCACGCCACCGTCGCCGAGGAGGAGTACCTGCAGATCATCTTCTGGCTGGAGGAGGCCGGATTGACGATGACCGGCGCCAACGTCGCCCGGGCGATGCAGCTCTCGCCGCCCACCGTGCACGAGATGATCGGCCGACTCGAGCGCGACGGCTACGTCACGCGAGCCGACGACAAGTCGCTCTCCTTCACCGACGAAGGGCGCGATCACGCCAACGCGATCGTGCGCCGCCACCGGCTGATCGAGCGCTTTCTCACCGATGTCCTCGGGATCCCCTGGGACGAGGTGCACGAGGAGGCCGAACGGCTCGAGCACGCGATGTCGCCGGTGCTGGAGGAACGCATGCTCGCCGCGATCGGTGACGCCACGACCTGCCCGCACGGCCACCCGATCGTCGAGGGGGAGCGCGAGGCTGGGGCCCTGCTTGCGGACGTCGAAGCGGGCGCGAGCGTGCGCGTTCTGCGCTTCGAGAACGAGGCGGAGGAGCTGCTGCACTACCTCAAGGACTCTGGCTTGCTCCCAGGCCTCGACGGCAAGCTCGACAGCGCCGACGAACACGAGGTCGTCGTCGTCTCAGAGGGCGGTCGCCACATCGTCTCGCGGTCCGTCGCAGAAACGGTCTCGGTCCGAGCCGAGCCGATGCCCGCTGCTCGCGCCCCACTTCCCGAAGCGCTCGTTCTTTCGTCCGATCGCTACGGCCGCTAGGACGCCACGCCTCGCTTGGCCGGCTAGACGTCCCCGCAGATCTGCCGTAAACGGCGGTACAGCTGTGCGTCTTGGGGGTTGATCGAGAAGCCACGGCGGCGAACGTTGGCTTCGTGCTCGCGCACGGCGGCGGCAAGCGCGGAGAAACGGCGCTCGGCCAGCCGGCGCTCGCTGGTGGGATCAAGCTTTCGGCTGCCTTCGATGATTTGCACGGGGCTCACAGCTCCACCTCCTCAGGCGTTTGGTCGGAATCTGACGTTAGCAGTTGCCTACCTAAATAGTAGACAAAGATTTTCTGCGCGCACGGCGACGCTACGTGCCCGCCGGCGAGCCGTTGTTGCATGCCGGTGAACGATGCGTCAGGCAGGCGAGCCGGCGCGAGCAGACGCGAGCGCGCGGGTCAGCCGCGCGACGCCCTCGTCGATCTGGGCGACCGGGACGCTCGCAAACGACAGCCGCAGGCTGGTGTTACCGCCGTCGAGCAGGAAGTCGGGGCCGGCGACGAAGGCCACGCCTTCGTCCTTGGCCGCCGGCAGAGCGGCGACCGTGTTGTTACCTTCGGGCAAGTCGAGCCAAAGGAAGTAGCCGCCTTCGGGCGCAACGAAGCGGGCCTCGGGCAGGTGGGCGCCGAGGGCTGCGACGAGCGCGTCGCGGCGCTGGCGCAACGCGTCGTTGACGAACTCGATGTTGCGATGAAGCGCCCCCGAGCGACAGAGCTCCAGCACGATCGACTCGGCCAGCATGTTCGGCGAGATGTAGTGCTCCGAACCGCGCTTGGCGAGCGTGGAGATGTGCTCGACGGGCCCGGCCACGTAGCCGACACGGACACCGGGGCTGACCGTTTTCGAGAACGAGGAGGCGTGGATCACCTTGTCGGCCTCGTCGATCGAGAGCATCGTCGGAGCGGTGAAGCCGCCGAAGCTGATCAGCCGGTAGGGGTCGTCCTCGAAGATGAGGAAGTCGTGCTCCGCGGCGAGCTCGACGAGGCGGCGCCGCTTCTCGATCGAGAGCGTGCAGCCGGCGGGGTTGTGGAAGTGGGGAATCACATGGGCGAGCTTCACCGGCCCATCGGCGAGGGCGCGCTCGAATGCCTCCATGTCGACGCCGTCGGCTTCGAGCGCGACCGGTACGAGCTCGGCGCCGGTGCGACCGAGAAGCAGCAGCGTGCGGTCGTAGGAAGGCTGCTCGACGATCACCCGGTCGCCGGGCTCGATCATGTAACGAAAGAGCAGCGCGGCAGCCTCCATCGAGCCGTTGGTGACCATCACCTGATTCGAGTCGATTGCGTGCAGCTCGCTCGCGATCCACTCGCACAGTCCGGGATGGCCGCTGCCGGTGCCGTAGGAGAGCGCCCGCTGCCAGTCGTCGGCGAGCGCCGCTTGCGCAGCCTCACGCACCGCATCCACCGGGAGGATGTCTGTGCTGGGAGCGCCGCGGGCGAAGCTGATCACGTCGGAGGCCATCTGCATCCGACGATAGTGCAAATTAGTTCTACGGTTGGCGGCGTTGGGCTCCTACTCGCGGCCGGTGCGGAGGACCACGAGTAGGGCCGCTCAGCTGCCCTGGGCGTCGGCTGCGTCCAGGTGCCTGTAGAGGAACTTCGTCGACTGCTTGCGGATCTTCCCGCCGAACTGCTCGAAGGGAACGTGGACGTTGCTTTCGAACGTGGTCAGCTTCGCCGGCACGCCGAAGCTCGTCATCTTGTCGGCTGTCTCGGGCGACCACGAGTAGGGCACGATCGGATCCTGGGTGCTGGCAAAGAAGATCCCCGGCGCTGTGTTCGCGTCGACGAAGAGGCCGCCAGGCAGACCGCCGGAGATCGAGACGAACGCCTGGACGGCAGACGATGGTCCGGGGTTGCCGCTCGTGCCTGGATCGGCCGAGAGCACGCCGACACCGCAGGAGATGATCGCGCCGGCCGACTCGCCGCCGATTCCGATGCGCTTCCTGTCGATCCCGTACTTCTTGGCGTTGTCTCGCAAGAAGCGAACCGCGGCTTGGGCGTCGTGAGTGCCCTCGACCGCGGCGTTGTAGCACTCGGCCGTGATGTTGGCACCGGTGCAGCCCCCAGGGGCGAGCAGCCGGTAGTTGATCGAAGCTGTGACGTAGCCCTTTCGTGCGAACTCCTTCGCCAGAATCGGCGAGGGACCAGCGGACTTGTCACCGAAGCCGAAGCCGCCGCCATGCACCCAGATCACCGCTGGGCGTTTCTTGACCTTGTCGCCCTTGGGGCGATAGAGGTCGAGCTCGAGATTCTGGCGCTCACCGTAGGAGCCGATCGCGCCGCTGCCGTAGACGACGTTCTTCTTCGTCTTCACCTTCGCGAAGATCTCATCCTTGTAGCGTGCGTCGCTGGCAGCGTTCGACGGCGCCGCAAAACCCAGTCCCACCATGCCGACGAGCGCACCAATGCACGCTGTCCTCAGCGACAGTCCTCGAATCATTCCCTGCTCTCCTCGGTTGTGCCCGAACCTCTCTCGCGAGCCATTGAAGCAGGCACACTGCGGGGCCCCCTTCCGGCGGGCGACTCAGGTGCGGGAGTTCATCGCCTCGACGGCGAGCTGCGCGGTTTCGGTCGGGCTCTTGCCGACTCGCACGCCCTTGGCCTCGAGCGCCTGCTGCTTGGCCTCGGCAGTTCCGGAGGACCCGGAGATGATCGCGCCGGCATGGCCCATCTGTTTGCCCGGTGGGGCCGTGAAGCCGGCGATGTAAGCGACGACCGGCTTGGTCACCGACTCGGCGATGAAGTCTGCGGCGCGCTCTTCAGCATCGCCGCCGATCTCGCCGACCATGACGATCATCTCGG
>JBKJXG010000168.1:0-4118 GCA_046716525.1 Solirubrobacterales bacterium | reverse complement strand
CGTGATGCTGGTCGACCTCGGCCGCAACGACCTCGGCCGCGTCTGCGAGTACGGCACCGTCAGCGTCGACGAGTACATGGTCGTCGAGACCTATTCGCACGTCTTCCACATCGTCAGCCAGGTGTCCGGCACCCTGCGCGAAGACGTCGACGCGATGGACGTCCTGCGGGCCTCGCTTCCCGCCGGAACCCTTTCCGGCGCCCCCAAGGTGCGGGCGATGCAGATCATCGATGAGCTCGAGCCGCACAAGCGTTGCTCCTACGGGGGCGCAATCGGATACGTCAGCTTCACCGGTGACCTCGACACCGCGATCCACATCCGCACCGCGGTGATCAAGGATGGACAGGTCCATGTCCAGGCCGGCGGTGGCACGGTTGCCGACGCCAAGCCGGAGTACGAGTACCGCGAGAGCGTCAACAAGGCAAAGGCGATGTTCGAGGCCGTACGCCTCGCCGAGAGCCAGGCCGAGTGGGGTTAGATGCCCGTGCGCGTCCTCGTCATCGACAACTACGACTCGTTCACGTACAACCTCGTCCAGTACCTGGGCGAGCTCGGCTCCGAGGTCGAGGTGGTGCGAAACGACAAAGCGACGGTCGCCGGGCTGCTGGCGCGCCGACACGAGCGGCTGGTGATCTCACCCGGCCCATGCACCCCTGCCGACGCCGGGATCTCGATCGAGGCCTCGCGTGCATTCCCCGAGGCCGGCGTGCCGACGCTGGGCGTCTGTCTCGGTCACCAGGCGATGGTCGAGGCGTTCGGCGGTCGCACGATCAGGGGGGAGCCGATTCATGGCAAGGACGCGGAGATCGCCCATGACGGCAAGCGGATCTTCGCCGGCCTGCCCAACCCCTTGAGCGGCGGGCGTTACCACTCGCTGATCGCCGACCCGGAACTGCCGGCCGAGCTCGAGCAAACCGCGAGCTACGGCGACGTAGTCATGGCTGTCAGGCACCGGGAGCTGCCGGCCATGGGTGTTCAGTTTCACCCGGAGTCGGTGCTGACGCCCGACGGCAAGGCGCTGCTCGCGAACTTCTTGGAGGTGTGATGGCGAACGAGATCCTCACCCGCGCGATCGACGCCGTCGCCGACGGCGAGCACTTGACCGCCGATCATGCCTCTGCGGTCCTCGATGAGGTGATGCAGGGACGGGCGAGCGATGTGCAGACGGCCGCTTTCTTGATCGCCCTGCGCGCCAAGGGCGAAACCGTGGCCGAGCTGGTCGGCTTGGCTCGCACGATGCGCCGGCTCGCGGCATCGGTCGAGACCGGTCGAGCCGACCTTGTCGACACAGCGGGTACTGGTGGCGGACCATCGACCTTCAACATCTCGACCGCGGCGGCGCTGGTGGCCGCAGGGGCGGGCTGCGGGGTGGCCAAGCACGGCAACCGCTCGAACACGAGCCGATCGGGCTCGGCCGACCTGCTCGAGGCACTCGGCGTCGACATCGAGCTCGAGCCGCCCGCGGTCGCCCGTTGTATCGAAGAGGTCGGTTTCGGCTTCATGTTCGCTCCCCGCCACCACGCAGCAATGAAGCACGTTGTGCCGGTGCGAAAGGAGCTCGGGGTACGGACGATCTTCAACTTCCTTGGCCCGCTCACCAATCCCGCAGGTGCCAAGCGCCAGCTGCTCGGCGTCTCCGACCGTCACTACCAGGAGACGATCCCCGAGGCGCTCGTTGGCCTTGGCTGCGAGCGCGCCCTCGTTGTCTGCTCCGACGACGGCGTCGATGAGATCTCTGTCGCGGAGCGGACGAGGGTGATCGAGGTCGCCGACGCCGCGACGAAGGAATGGTTCGTCACCCCCGAGGACCTCGGGATCACGCGCGTCGGCCTCGACGCGATCGCCGGCGGGAGCCCGGACGACAACGCGGCAACGGTGCGGTCGCTGCTCAGGGGCGACCCCGGACCCGCACGGGAGGTCGTCTGTCTCAACGCCGGCGCCGCGATCCTGGCCGCAGGCGTCGCACACGATCTCGCAGCGGGCGTCGAGCGCGCCCGCGACGCGCTCGATTCCGGCGCGGCCGAGGGTGTGCTGGAGCGGCTCGTGCGGCTCAGCGGCGAACTCGCCGGCTGAGGCCCGGCCCTTCAGCCACTCCCCTCGTCTACCCTGGGGCGCAATGGGCAAGCTCGAGGAGCTCGTGGGGGCAGCGCGAGACGATGTCGAGCGTCGCCGCCGCCAGGTTGCGATCGACAGCCTGCGAGACGCCGTCGGAACGCTCAGCGGCTCGCGCCCGTTCAGCGAGGCGCTCGTTCGTCCCGGCCTCTCGCTGATCGCCGAGTTCAAGCGGCGCTCGCCGAGCGCGGGCGTGATCGCCGCCGGCGCGACGGTGGCTGAGGTGTGCGCGGCATACGAGCGGGCCGGCGCGGCTGCGCTCTCGGTGCTCACTGACGAACCTCACTTCGGCGGCTCGCTCGACGACCTGCGCCAAGCGCGCTCAGCCTCGAGCCTGCCGATCCTGCGCAAGGACTTCATCGTCGACGTGTACCAGCTGTACGAGGCGGCGGTGAACGGAGCCGACGCGGTCCTGCTGATCGTCGCGGCGCTCGACGATGACGACCTGCGGCTGCTCTACGAGGAAGCCCGCTTGCTCGATCTCGATTGTCTCGTGGAGGTCCATGACGAGGCTGAGCTCGAGCGGGCGCTGAAGCTTGGTGGCGACGTGATCGGGATCAACAATCGCAATCTCGACACGCTGGAGGTCGATCTCGAGACGACACGCGAACTGCTCACCGACGTTCCCGCCGGCGTCACGGTGGTCGCCGAGTCGGGCTATCACAGCTACGAACAGCTCGACGAGCTCGAGCGAATCGGCTGCGACGCTGTGCTCATCGGTGAGACGCTGATGCGCTCCGGTGATCCCGAGGCCACGGTCCGGGAGCTGACGATGGACGACGAGCGCACCCGCGAGCACTACATGGGCCGCGCGAGCGAGGCCTGAGCGACGTTCGCCGGCCGAGCCGGATTTCTTAAGCGATCTTTGGCTGGGCGTTAGAGCCGCTTGAGCGCAGCTGGGCAGCCTGCTCGGCATGAAGAGCTTCCTCCGTACACCATTTGTCTCTGCACTCGCCGGCGGCCTCGTCGTCGGCCTGCTCGGCTGGTCCGCGATCGCGGCTGGCTGGATCGAAGCCGAGGACGGCGCCGCGAGCCCGAGCTCTGTGGTCACTCCGGCAACTGCCCCGGCAGCCGATCCCTCCTCCGGCGATGGCCTCTCGATCAACGACATCTACGCCCAGGCGGCGCCTGGCGTGGCCTTCATCAGCGCCGATGTCACGAGCCAAGGCCCGTCCCTGAATCCGTTCGGCCTGCCTCAGCAACGTCAGGGGACCGCGACGGGCACGGGCTTCGTCATCGACGAGGACGGTCGGATCGTCACCAATGCCCATGTCGTCGAGGGCGCCGAGAAGATCGAAGTCACGCTCGGTGAGGGCGAAAAGACCTATGCCGGCAAGGTCTTGGGCGCAGATGCCTCCACGGACATCGCCGTGATCGAGGTCGACGCCGCGGCCGGCGAGCTCGAGCCGCTGCCTCTGGGTGTCTCGGGGGAGGTCGAGGTCGGAGACGCCGTAATCGCGATCGGCAACCCGTTTGGGCTCGATCTCACGGCGACCGCCGGGATCGTCTCCGCGATTCAGCGCGAGATCAGCGCGCCGAACGGCTTCCTGATCCCCGACGCGATCCAGACCGACGCCTCGATCAACCCCGGTAACTCCGGGGGCCCGCTGCTCGATGCAGGCGGTGAGGTCATCGGGGTCAACTCGCAGATCGAGTCGGCCGGTGGCGAGGGCAACGTCGGCATCGGCTTTGCGGTGCCGATCGACACCACCCGCGAGATCGCCCAGCAGCTGATCGACGACGGTGAGGTCCAGCACGCCTTTCTCGGCATCAGCGGCACCGACCTGACCCCGGAGATCGCTGACGTGCTCAATCTCGACACCGAGAGCGGCGCGGTCGTGCAATCGGTGGTCCCCGGCAGCCCCGCCGAGGAGGCCGGGGTCGAGGTCGGTGACGCCGAGGTCTCGATCGACGGCCAGCCGATGCGCGCCGGCGGCGACATCATCGTCGCGGTCGACGGCGAGGCGGTCGCCGACATGACCGACGTGATCCGCGCGGTCGACTCG
>JBKJXG010000167.1:0-3787 GCA_046716525.1 Solirubrobacterales bacterium | reverse complement strand
GCAGTCACCAAGGGCTACGCGATTGGCTCGGCCGTTCTCGCAGCTCTCGTGCTGTTCAAGGCGTTCGAGATCGAACTCGCGGATGAGAACGGCGGCGAGCCCGTGCTCTTCTCGATCTCCGACCCGTCGGTGCTCATCGGACTGCTGAGCGGCGGACTCATTGTCTACCTGTTCTCGGCGTTCGCGATCGAAGCTGTCGGCCGCGCCGGCGGCGAGGTCGTCGAGCAGGTCCGCAAGCAGTTCCGTGAGAACCCGGGGATCATGGAGGGCACGTCGAAGCCCGATTATGCGCAGACGGTGAGCATCGTCACCGGCGCCGCACAGCGAGAGATGATCCTGCCGTCGCTGATCCCGATCGTCGTTCCGGTGGTCGTCGGCCTGATCAGCGTCGAGGCTCTTGGCGGACTGCTGATCGGCGTCATCGTCGTCGGCCTGTTCATGGCCCTGGCGATGACCGCCGGCGGCGGCGCCTGGGACAATGCCAAGAAGCTGATTGAGGACGGCGCCTACGGCGGCAAGGGATCTGAGGCGCACGCCGCCTCGGTCACTGGCGACACCGTCGGCGATCCCTACAAGGACACCGCCGGGCCCGCGATCAACCCGATGATCAAGGTGGCGAACATCGTCGCCCTTCTGATCATCCCCATCGTCCACTTCTGAGGCGGCTGCAAACCAGCGCATTTCGGGGTCATCGGCCGGGCGGTTTGCTCACGTACTAAGACGTACGTTCGCTTCGCCGCCCGGCCTGCTTCCCCCGAACTGCTCGTTTTTCGCTCGCCTCAGGGCATCCGGGCGTGGCGCGATGCTTTGGGGATGAGGCGCCACCGCACCTACTACCTCGTCGCAGGCGTTGATCTGCGCGTTGAGATGACCCGGCTGCGAGCACTTCCGGTATTCGCCGGCGGTTCGCTCGTCGCGCGCGAGCCCGAGCTCAAGGTGCGTCGCGCTTCCCGCAAGCCACACCGCCTCGGGTTTGCCGTGCCCACCGAGTTCCGGCTTTCCGTCACTGCCTATCCAGGGATCCGTACAGGTGATGCGCTCGAGACGCTGCTTCACGAGCTCGTCCATCTACACGTCGGCCAGGCCGCGGAAGCCCACTCGTGGCACGGCTCCACCTTCAAGCGCGTTCTGGCGCGGGCGATGCGCGAGGGCTACGCAATCGATGGGAGGCGACCGCGCAGCACGCTGCATGGTGTCTACGCCGAAGCGATCGAGGCCCAGCTGATGGCAGACGGAGCCCAACTTCGGCTGCTTCCGGCGGCGTGATGCGACAGTGGTGGACCGGCGTCGGGATAGTTGACAGTGACCGGTCAGGGAGCAGCGATCGTGCGGCGGGCGTGGGATGCGATCAACCGCAGAAAGTCCGCCGACGAGGTCATGGCCGAGATCCGGGAGTTGGTTCACGCGGAAATCGAATTCGTCAACCCGGCCGATGCGCTCGAACAGGGGACGCGCCGCGGGGCGGAGGGTCTCAGACTCGCGTTGGTGAACTACCTCGCGGGCGTGGGCCCCGATGCCGTGTTCGAGATCGAGCAGCTAAGCGAGCGCGATGCCAAGGTCTTCGTCCGTGGCCGGATTCATGCCCGCGGTGCCTCGAGCGGGGTCGAGGTCGATGGTCCCGGAATCGGGATGATCACCACCTTCCGCGAGAATCTCATCTACCGCATCGAGTGGCATTGGGACACCGAGGAGGCGCTGGCGAAGTTCGAGCGCGAGGCCGAACCACTGAGCGGTCCCGCCGCGACGAGTTGAGATTTCCGCGCCTAGCGCCGTTGCTGTTCCACTGGCGCCTCCCGACGGCCCTAGCCGCGCTCGATCAGCTCGATGCGGTAGTCGTCGGGGTCGCGGACGAAGCAGATCCGCGAGCCGCCCTCGCTGACCGTGTAGGGCGGCTTCTCGGGCTCGATGCCGACCTCGGAGAGCCGCTCGAGGGTGCCGTCGAGGTCGTCTGCGGTGATCGCGATATGGCCGTAACCTGTGCCGATCTCATACGGATCGGTTTGGCCGTGGTTGAAGGTGAGCTCGAGCCGGGCACCGTCGCCGGGCAGGCCCATGAAGACATTCGTCGCCTCGTCTCCGATCGGCATTCGTCGCAGCTCCTCGAACCCGAGTTTCTCGTAGAAACCGACCGATCGGTCGATATCGGTAATCCGGTAGCAGGTGTGGATCAGCTCGCTCATGGCGATCACGTTAGCGCTGCGGCGGGCCGAACCAAGCCGGTCCCGGGAGATCGCCATATAGTCGCCGCCGTGCCAGCTCCCAAGCCGATCAACGTCGCCGACTACGAGCGACTCTCCGCCGAGAAGCTAGATCCCGGCGTGCATGGCTACTTCGCCGGTGGTGCCGGCGACGAGCGCACGCTGCGCGACAACGTCGCCGCCTTCGCGCGCTGGCGCTTGCGCCCGCGCGTGCTCGTCGACGTCAGCGAGGTCAGCACTGAGACGACCGTGCTCGGTACGCCGATCTCGATGCCGCTGCTGGTTGCCCCCATCGCCTTTCAGCGCCTCGTCGATCCAGACGGCGAGGTGGCGATGGCCCGCGCTGCGGCCAAGGCGAGCACGATCATGACCCTGTCGACGATCGCGACCTCGCGCCCAAGCGAGATCGCGGCCGAGTGCCCCGCAGCGCCGCGCTGGTTTCAGCTCTACTGCTTCCGCGATCGCGGCGTCACCCAGGCTCTGGTCGACGAGGCGGTCGATTCGGGCTTCGGCGCGATCGCTCTGACCGTCGATGCGCCGCGCGCCGGTCGGCGCGAGCGCGACTTTCGCGTCAGCTTCGAGGTGCCCGAGGGTGTGCACGCTCCGGCGGTGGCTGCCGCCGTCGGTTCGGAGCGAGCACTGACCGTGCAAGAGGTCTTCGCTTTGGTCGATCCCTCGCTCGAGTGGCACGATTTCGAGCGACTCGCCTCGGACTGCCGGCTGCCTGTGCTCGTCAAGGGAATCCAGACCGCGCAGGACGCCCGCCTCGCGATCGAGCACGGCGCCGCGGCGATCGTCGTCTCCAACCACGGTGGTCGCCAGCTTGACGGCGTTGCCGCGACCCTGGACATCCTCCCCGAGGTCGTCGCGGCGGTCGACGGGCGCTGCGAGGTGCTGATCGACGGCGGCATCCGCCGCGGCACCGACGTGGTCACGGCGCTGGCGCTCGGAGCCACCGCCGTGCTCGCCGGGCGACCGCCTCTCTGGGGGCTCGCCGTCGATGGCGAGGCCGGAGCGCTGCACGTGCTCGAGCTGTTGCAGGCTGAGATCGAGCTGGCCTTGGCGCTGCTCGGGTGCCCGACGCTTGCGGGCCTGGGCGCCGAGCACGTCGAGCCCCGGCCGTATAGTCGAGCTTGATTGGCTGAGAGGCATCCACGCGAGGCGGCGCTGCGCCGTGTCCACGGCTCGGGGGCGCTGTTCTCGGCCGCGTACGGCAACGTTGGGTCGTCGATCTACTACGCGCTCGGACTGGTCGCGCTCTACGCCCTCGGGCTGACCCCTGTCACATTCGTGATCGCCGGCTTGATCTTCGCCTTCACGGCGGCAACGTACGTGGAGGCGACCGTGCTCTACCCCGAAGCCGGGGGGTCTTCGAGCTTCGCCCGCCATGCCTTCAACGAGTTCGCCTCGTTTCTCGCAGCGTGGGCGCAGATGCTCACGTACATCGTCACCGTCGCGATCTCGGCGTTCTTCGTCCCGCATTACCTCGGCGTCTTCTGGGATCCATTGCGCGACGGCCCAGCCGACGTCATCTTCGGCATCGGCTTGGTCGTCGCGCTCGCCCTGCTCAACATCAAGGGCACGGAGGA
>JBKJXG010000166.1:0-3739 GCA_046716525.1 Solirubrobacterales bacterium | reverse complement strand
GCGCTCCCCCGAGCCCCTCGACGAAATAGCCGCGGCGTGCGGTGCCGAGGATCTCCAGATTGGACAGCTCGCCATAGAGACTGGAAAAGCCCCCTGGGACGCCCTCCGCCAGCACGGTCTCACGGGTGACGATGCCGTAGCGCTCGAGCATCAGCTCTGCCTGGGCCCGCAGGCGTGGGCCGTGCTTCGGCGCGTTTCGAAACAGCGCCTCGGTCAGTGACCAGCGTCCGACGATCGCCTCGGAGGACCCCTGGCGACGCGAGGCAAAGCGCCGTTGCGGGCGCCGGTCGCGGCCGACCGCGGTCAGCCGGCGGGCGCGCCGCGGAGCGAAGCCGTCGTTGGTGACCTCGCCCGCCCAGACGAGATCCCAGAGGGCAGCGTGAAGCTCCTCGCGCTCGTGCTCCAGCTCGGCGACGAGGTCGAGCCAGAATGAGGGTGCCGCTGCGAGCAGTTCGCGGATCGCGTCGTGCACCTCGCCTTCGGGTCGATCGAGCTTGGCGTTCGACGGCGGTGGACCGGCCAGACGAACGTCCTCGCGAAAGTAGAGCGCGACGCGGCCTGTGCGCGCCAATGATCCGGCGCCGATCCAAACGATCTCGCCGCTGGTGGTGAGCTGGTCGAGCCAGTTGGGGCTGTAAGCGCCGAGGCGGCGCGGGAGCACATCGCGCTCCCACACCTCGGGCGTCAGAGCGACGCCTTGAAGCGGCACGAGCGCCTCGCGCAAGCGATCGGGACCGGCGCCTGCGGGGCGGTGCGCGTCGACGTTCTGCCATGCCGGCAAGAAACGCGCGAGCTCGGACTGATCGACGGCTTCGACTTCCTTGCGAAGCGCGGCGACGCTGGCGCGACGCACGCGGCGAAGCACGTCGGTGTCGCACCATTCGCGCTCGCTACCACCGGGGAGAAGCTCGCCGCGAACGAGCTGGCCGTTGCGCTCGAGCTCCTTCAGTGCGCTGCTGACGTCGACGCCGAAGCGCGCCTTGGGCATCGCCGTGGGAAAGGGCCCGTGCGTGCGTGCGTAGCGGCGAACCAGCGCGGCCATCGCATCGGGCACCTCTTCGAGAAAACCGTCGGGCAAACCGCCGGGCGGCGGTACGCCGAGCGCGTCGCGATAAAGGCCTGCGTCCTCGGCCGCAATCCAGCGTTCGGCACCGGCGATGCGGACCTCGACAGCGCGGCGCTCGCGCTCGAGCTTGTCGAGCATCGACTTCGCCGAGTAGCCCTCCGCGGTTCGCAGCTCGGCCTCCTCGAGCGTGAGGTCGCCGAGCCGGCGCAACACCTGCTGCAGTCCGTCGCGATCCTTGGCCAAGGCGTCGGGGTGCATCAACTGCAGCGAGCGCTCGACCTCTTCGAGCGCCTCGACATCGATCAGCTCGCGCAACTCTTCGGCCCCGAGCAGCTCGGATAGCAGGTCGCGATCGAGAGCGAGTGCCGCCGCGCGCCGCTCGGCGTTGGGCGTATCGCCCTCGTACATGTAGGTGGCGACGTAGTCGAACAGCAACGAGGACGCAAACGGCGATGCCGTCTGCGTTTCGACCTCGACCAGGGTGATCTTTCGCGACTGCAGGTCGCGCAGCAGGTCGACCAGCGCGGGCAGGTCGAGCACATCACGGAGGCACTCGCGGTAGGTCTCGAGGATGACCGGGAAGCGAGGGAAGTCCTTGGCGACCTCGAGCAGGCTCTGCGACTTCAGGCGCTGCTGCCACAGCGGCGTGCGCTTGCCGGGGTAGGCGCGGGGGATGAGCAGGCTGCGGGCGGCGTTCTCACGAAAGCGAGCGCCGAACAGGGCCGAGCCGCCGAGCTCGCGGACGACGAGGTCCTCGACCTCCTCGGGCTCGAGCATGATCATCTCCGCATCGGGCGGCTCGTCGGCGTCGGGCAGGTGGATGACGATGCCGTCGTCGGACCAGATCGCATCGGCTTCGAGGTCGAGCTCGTTGCGAATACGGGCCGAGATCGCGAGTCCCCAGGCGGCGTGCACGCGGCCACCGAACGGGGAGAGCACGCAGAGACGCCAATCGCCGATCTCGTCGCGGAACTTCTCGACGACGAGCGTTTGGTCGGAGGGCACGACGCGAGTTGCTGCCTGCTGCTCGCGCAGATAGGTGAGGAGGTTTTGGGCGGCGCGCTCGTCGAGGTCGTTCTCCACTGCGAGCGTCGCCGCATCCTTGGAGACCGCTTCACGTGAGAAGGCGCCGATCGCGCGGCCGAGCTCCGAGGGACGCCCGACACCGTCGCCGCGCCAGAACGGAACCGCGCCGGGAACCCCGGGAGCGGGAACGACGATTACCCGATCGCGGGTGATCTCCTGAATCCGCCAAGTGGTGGCTCCCAGGAGAAAGGTCTGGCCCGGGCGCGCCTCGTAGACCATCTCCTCGTCGAGCTCGCCGACCCGGCGACCGTCGGGGAGGTGGACCCCGTAGAGGCCGCGGTCGGGGATCGTGCCGGCGTTGGTGACCGCGAGCTGGCGGGCGCCCTTGCGCCCGCGGACCGTGCCATGGGTGCGGTCCCATACGAGGCGCGGGCGCAACTCGGCGAACTTCTCCGAGGGATAGCGGCCGTCGAGCATGTCGAGCACGTTCTCGAGCTGCTCGCGCGAGAGCTCTGAAAATGGCTCCGACGAGGTCACGACGCGTTCGAGCTCGTTCACCTCCCACTCGCTGTCGGCGACCATCGCGACGATGTGCTGGGCGAGCACGTCGAGCGGGTTGCGCGGGATCACCGTCTCCTCGATCTCGCCCTTACGCATCCGCTGGGCGACGACCGCGCACTCGAGCAGGTCGGCGCGAAACTTGGGGAAGATCCGGCCCTTGGAGACCTCGTTGAGTTGGTGGCCCGCGCGGCCGACCCGCTGCAGGCCCCTGGAGACCGATTTGGGCGACTCGACCTGGATCACGAGGTCGAGCGCTCCCATGTCGATGCCGAGCTCGAGCGAAGAGGTGGCGACCAGGCACGGCAGCTTGCCGGACTTGAGCAGCTCCTCCACCACCAGGCGCTCTTCGTGGGCCAGTGAGCCGTGGTGGGCTCTGGCGATTTCCTCGAAGGGCTGGGGGGTGTTGGCGGGCGGGTCCTGTCGCCGAGGACTCCCGCCGCCGTCCTCGGCTGGCGCCTGCGGGCGGGCGTCGGGAGGCCCTCCCTCGGCACCACCCGCTCGAGAAGCGTTGCCGGCTGTCGGGGCATTGCCGGCTTGCTCGGTGGCTGGGAGCTCTTGTTCTTCGACTTCGTTGTGGAGCTCGTTGAGGCGTTTGGCTAGGCGCTCGGCTCCGCGGCGATTGTTGACGAAGATGATCGTCGAGGTGTGCTCTCGGACGAGTCGCAGCAGCTCGGGGTAGATCGCCGGCCAGATCGAGCGTGGGTTGGGGATCGCCTCGAGCGCTACGACCGGATCGAGCGGCTCCGGCGGTGACCCAGCCGCGGCACCAATGGCCGGCGCTGCGAGGTCCGTCATATCGTCGACGGGCACGACGATCTCCAGGTCGAGGTCTTTGCGGATGCCGGCGTTGACGATCTCGCACTTGCGCTTGGGGCCGACGAGGAAGCGAGCGACGCGTTCGAGCGGGCGCTGAGTGGCCGAGAGACCGATTCGCTGCGGGTCGCGTCGCTCGGCTCGCGTCGCGGCGTCGAGCGAAGTCTGCTCGTCGGCTTCGTGGTTGAGAACGAGGTGGGAGAGGCGCTCGAGCGTCAACGCAAGATGCGAGCCGCGCTTGGACTGTGCGACGGCGTGGATCTCGTCGACGAT
>JBKJXG010000165.1:0-2793 GCA_046716525.1 Solirubrobacterales bacterium | reverse complement strand
ACATCCTGGAGGTCGGCGCGCTATCGGCGCGGCGCCCGATAGGGGGCGCCATGCAGCGTCATCGGGCGCGCGCGTGCGAAGCACGCCACGCTCCCTGCTTCCTCGCCTGGCTTGCCTCTCGGGCGCCGGGGATGGCTGAACAGAACTGGCGCGGCGGCGAAGGCGGGCGTCTACGGTGATTGCATGGGTCGTCGAAGGAACTTCGCCGCGGTTGCTTTGTTGGCGCTGCTTGGCGGGCTGGTCGCGCTGGTGCCCGCCGGGTCGGCGGCGCAGGCGCCCGGCGTCGCCTGGAACCAGTACTTGCCGGCTTTGCCGAGCCCCTCGCAGACAAGGCCGAACCGCGTCGCTCACTGCAAGCGGGCGAAGCTGAAGTGCGTGCGGTTTCAGATCAGGCGGATGAAGGCGCTTCAGGCGCGCCTGGGGTGCGACCACAAGGCGGTCTTCACGACCACGTATCTGGAGTTGACGAAGACGCTTCGCAACATGCTCGTTGCCGAGCCGGGCATGTTGCGTTGGCCCAAGTTCTTCTTTCGCGAGGACGCGCTGTTCGCCAACGTCTATTTTCGCTCGGTGCGTCGCTGGAAGCAGGGGAGAGAGGTGCCCGAGGCGTGGCGGATTGCGTTCGAGACGGCCGAGCAGGGCGAAGTGACGGGCGCGCAGGACATGCTGTTGGGGATCAACGCGCACGTGCAGAACGACATGCCCTTCGTGCTCGCCCAACTTGGCCTGCGAGACCGCAAGGGGCGAGCGCGAAAGCCCGACCACGACAAGACCAACGAGGCGCTCGCAGCCGGGTACGAACGCGTCGTTGGGGAGATCGGCGCACGCTATGACGCCTCGATCTCGCTTACCAATCCCGACTGGCTGTTCATCGAGGACATCGCCGGCCTGGAGCTCGTGCGCGAATGGCGCGAGCAGGTCTGGCGCAACGCCGAACGCCTCGTCAACGCCAAGAGCGAGGCCGAGCGCGCGCAGGTCGCCGCGGAGATCCAGGCCAACGCCGCCGGTTGGGCCGAGTCGATCGCAGCGACGCCGACCCCCGGCTATCGTGCGACCCGAGACGCCTACTGTGCGGAGCAACTCGGCGGCTAACGCGGCGCCTGCCGTCTAGACTCCACGGCCGATCATCGCCTTGGGGCTATAGCTCAGTTGGAAGAGCGCCTGGATGGCATTCAGGAGGTCGTCGGTTCGAGCCCGACTAGCTCCACTCACGCTTGCCTGGGCCAGCGCGCGCGGCCTGCTGGTCGCGGGTCGCCTTCGATCAGCGGCGCGGCGTACTCGCGCTGCGCTCAGAGGTCCTCGAGGAGCTTGCGCTTCGCGTCCGCGAACTCCTGGTCCGAAAGCGCGCCAGAGCCGTGCAACTGGCTCAGCTTCTCGATCTGCCCGGCCACGTCGTCCGCGGCGGACTTCGCCTGCCCGCCCGCCGCACCGGCTGCCTGCGCAATAACCGCGCCCAGGTCCATTCCAGCTCCCTGGGCCGTGGCCCCGGCGCCGCCCTTCATCATCTCGGCCATCTGCTCGGCCTGCTGCATGGCCGACTGCTTATTGGTTTGGACGTCGTCCCAGTGGATCTTGAGGCGCGTCGGGTCGGCCAGATCCACGGTGACAGGCAGGGTCGTGCCGGGAGTCGGCCAGCGCTTGACCGAGGCCATCGCGGTGTGCTCGACCGGGGTGGGCTCCAGGCCCTCGGCGCTGACCACGAGGCTCATCGAGCAGTTCGATGAGGTCGAGTCGTAGGGAGGCATGCTCGCCGACACGACCTGGGCCGTACCCCGCGCCGGCTGACTCATCCGCTTCGACTTCGCCCAATCTCCGAGCAGGCCCATGGCGCGAGCCTAGCGCTCGCCTTCGTGCCGCGCAACACCTTCGGCCCGCCGCTACACGAAGCTCGATCCAGATCGCACGCGCACCGCGAGGAAGTCGCCGTCCACGGAGGATCGCCCTTCCGGCCAACGCCCTGTCCTCGGCGTGAATGCTTAAAGTCGCCTCGATGCAAGAGGCCGCAAGCGAGGAGATGCCCCATGTCGGCGGGGTAACCCACCGCTGGGTCAGCGCCAACGGCCTCCGCTTCCACGTCGCGGAGGCCAACCCCACCGGCGACGATCCCGTGCTGCTCCTGCACGGTTGGCCGCAGCACTGGTATGAGTGGCGTCACCTGATGCCCGCGCTCGCCGAGCGCCACCGCGTCATCGCACTCGACCTCCGCGGCTTCGGCTGGTCCGACGCCCCACGCGACCGCTACCTCAAGGAGGACCTCGCCCATGACGTGCTCGCCGTACTCGATGCCCTAGGGCTCGATCGAGTCAAGCTCGTCGGCCACGACTGGGGTGGCTGGATCGGATTCCTGCTCTGCCTCCGCGCCCCAGAGCGCTTCGACCGCTACCTCGCGCTCAACGTCATCCACCCGTGGCAATCGCCCGCGGCGCTGCTTCGCCACGGCTGGCGCTTCTGGTATCAGCAGCTGAACTCGGCGCCGCTGATTGGCTACCGCCTGCACCGCGGACGCTCGTTCGTGCGCTTCATCCTGCGAAACGGCACCGCCACCCGGGGCGTCTTCGACGAGACCGCGCTCGCCACATTCGCCGACCGTCTCGCCGAACCGGCCCGCGCCCGCGCTGTCGTCCAGCTCTATCGCAGCTCCAACTACCGCGAGACGCTGCCGATCCTCCGCGGCCGCTACGCGTCGGCCCGCCTCACCGTGCCAACGCGCCTGCTCTTCGGCAGCGACGATCGTGCGCTGGCGGCCGTCCTCACCGGGGGTTACGAGGATCACGCCGACGACATGAGCGTCGA
>JBKJXG010000164.1:0-2636 GCA_046716525.1 Solirubrobacterales bacterium | reverse complement strand
CCTTCGACCTTGCGACGCCCGAGGTCCTGATCGGCCTGCTGCTGGGTGGCATGATGGTGTACCTGTTCGTCGCCTTCGCGATCGAGGCGGTCGGCCGGGCCGGCGGCCAGGTGGTGGAGGAGGTGCGCCGCCAGTTCCGCGAGAAGCCGGGGATCATGGACGGCACCGAAAAGCCGGACTATGCGACGTGCGTGGCGATCGTGACGGCTCGTGCGCAGCGCGAGATGATCGTGCCGGCGCTGATCCCGATCGTTGGGACGGTGGTGGTGGGCGTGCTGTCCTATCAGGCGCTCGGCGGGCTGCTGATCGGCGTGATCATCACCGGCCTGTTCGTGGCGGTCTCGATGACCTCGGGTGGCGGCGCGTGGGACAACGCGAAGAAGCTGATCGAGGACGGCGCCTTCGGCGGAAAGGGCTCTGAGGCCCATGCCGCCGCGGTCACCGGAGACACGGTCGGCGACCCCTACAAGGACACCGCCGGCCCCGCGATCAACCCGATGATCAAGGTCGCGAACATCGTCGCGCTCCTGATCGTGCCCTTCATCATCTAGGAGTCCGACACGCACAGATACCCCGTCAGGGCAGCAGTATCCGCGGCGCTGCTTGTGGTTGTGCTGGGCGGGACGGCGGAGGCCCGTGCGCTGAAGGTCACCTCGACGCCCGTCTCGTTCCAGGTCCGGAACACGGACACGACCACGTCGCCGAAATGCACGCCGGATGGCGGGACCTACACCGTGCGCGGCCATCTCACCGGGCCGAGGAAGGGCAAGCAGCCGGGCGTCACGCTCTACCTGCACGGGCTCGGGCTGGGGGAGTGGCTGTGGAACTTCCAGCCGGTCAAGAGCGCCAACTTCGTGCGGGGCATGGCGCGCGCGGGCCACGCGTCCGTGACCGTCGACCGGCTCGGCTACGGCGCCAGCGACAAGCCCGCGGACGGCAAGGGCCTCTGCATCGGGGCGCACGCGGACATCGCGCACCAGATCGTGGGGCAGTTGAAGGCGGGGTCCTACACCGCGCAGGGCGTAAAGGCGCGCCGGTTCAAGCGCGTCGGCCTGGTCGGGCACTCCGCGGCCGGCCAGATCTCGATCACCGAGGCGTACACCTACCGCGATCTCCGGGCGCTGGTGATCGTCGGCTTCTCGTACTCGAACCTGCCGCGGGCAAACGACGAGTTCGGTTTCCAGCGGATTGCCTGCGACCAGGGAGGCGTCCCGGTGCCCGGGGTAGTCAACTACGGCTTCTTCGGCCGGACCGACGCCGGCTTCCGCAGCACGATGTTCCACAGCGCGCCGAAGGGGGTACGCGACGCGGCGGTCAAGCTCCACTACCCCGACCCCTGCGGTGACAACTACTCCTTGATCGACACGATCCAGAAACAGGCCGCCAACGCCGGCAGGGTGAAGGTCCCCGTGCTCGTCGCCTGCGGCCGCAACGACGTTCTCTACGCGCCCTTCGGATGCGAGGCTCAGGCCGAGCGCTTCGCCAAGGGCCGTTCACTGATCCTGAAGAACGCCGGGCACGGGCTGCCGCTCGAGGCGACGGCGAAGACATTCAGGAAGCGGCTTGGACGCTTCCTCGGGCGCTACGGTCTGTAGCCCTTCCACCCGCTGACACTCCTCACTCCTTAATTGGCCAGGTATCGCCCCAAGGGACTCGGGCTCGAGCGCGTGCTCGGCGTCGGAGCCCTGTTCTCGACCGCCTACGGCAACGTCGGCTCGTCGATCTACTACGCGCTGGGCCTCGTGGCGGCGTTCGCGCTCGGCATGACGCCGGTCGTCTACCTGATCGCCGGCGGCCTGTTCGTGATGACCGCGATGACCTACGCGGAGGCCGCGACCAACTTCCCGGAGGCCGGCGGGTCCTCGAGCTTCGCACGGCGGGCGTTCAACGAGCTGGTCAGCTTCCTCGCCGCTTGGGGCCAGATGCTGAACTACATCATCACGGTCGCGATCTCGGCGTTCTTCGTGCCGCACTACCTCGCCGTGTTCTGGGAGCCGCTCGCGGAGAGCCCGGGAGACATCATCGGCGGGATCGTGATCGTCGCGCTGCTGTCGGCGATCAACATCGTGGGTGTCACCGAGTCGGCTCGCCTGAACTTCCTGCTCGCCATCGTGGACTTCGCGACCCAGCTGCTGCTTCTGCTGCTCGGCGTGTTCCTCGTCCTCAACTTCGGGACCCTGATCGACAACATCCACCTCTGGCGGGCGCCGACGGTGGGCGACTTCGTCCTTTCGATCACGATCGCGATGATCTCCTACACCGGGATCGAGACCATCTCGAACCTCGCGGAGGAGGCTCGAGAACCTCGCAAGCAGATACCGCGCGCCATGAGCTTCGTCGTGCTTGCGGTGATGGTCATCTACAGCGGGTTGCCGGCCGTGGCGCTGTCGGCGCTGCCGGTCACCGAGACGGCCAACGGCGGGTACACGACCGAGCTCGCGACGACCTACGCGGGCGACCCGATCCTCGGGATCGTCGAGAACATGAACCTCGGGGCCTTCCAGACCGTGACCGAGTACTACGTCGGGGTCCTCGCGGCCACGATCCTGTTGATCGCGTCGAACGCCGGCATCTTCGGCGTGAGCCGGCTGACCTACTCGATGGGGCAGTACCAGCAGCTGCCCGACCGGCTGCGC
>JBKJXG010000163.1:0-3397 GCA_046716525.1 Solirubrobacterales bacterium | reverse complement strand
GTACTCACGCATCCACGTCGGCAATGCGAGGCCGTTCGTCGTCTTCATGCTGCTGCGGCGCTTCCTCGCCCACCAGGGCTACGAGCCGGAGCTGGTGATCAACGTCACCGACATCAACGACAAGATCTACGACGCTGCCCGTAACGCAGGCGTCGGCTCCGGTGATCATGCCGCAGAGATGACGCGTCTCTATTTCGCCGACACCGCATCGCTCGGGCTTGGCCGTCCCGACGCCGAGCCGCTGGCGACCGAGACCCTGCCTGAGATCGTTGCCTTGATCGAGGCGCTGATCGACGGCGGCCACGCCTATGAATCACAGGGCGACGTCTATTTTCGCGTTCGCAGCTTCGACGGCTACGGCAAGCTCTCCAACCGCGATCCCGAGGAGATGGACCAGGGCGAGGAGGCGGGCTCGGCTGAGCTCAAGGAGAGCGCCCTCGACTTCGCCCTGTGGAAGGCACGAAAGGAGGGGGAGGACACAGCGTGGCAGTCACCGTGGGGAGAGGGCAGGCCGGGCTGGCACATCGAGTGCTCGGCGATGGCCGAGAAGCTGCTGGGCGCCGATTTCGAGATCCACGGCGGCGGCTCCGACCTCGTCTTTCCCCATCACGAGAACGAGATCGCGCAGACCGAAGCGGCGCGTGGCCTGCCGTTGGCGCGAATTTGGATGCACAACGGGATGATTCGCACCGCCGAGACGAAGATGTCGAAGTCGCTCGGCAACATCTTTCAGCTCTCAGAAGCGGTCGAGCGCTTCGGCGCGGCGGCGGTCGTGGCTTATCTCAGCTCCGGTCACTATCGCCAGCCACTCGACTTCTCCGAACAGGCGCTGCGTGAGTCACAGGCGAGGCTGTCGCGGATCGTCAATTATTTGCACGAGCCGGCGGTGGCCGGGACCGCCGACGACTTCGTCAGCGAGCGCCGCGAAATCTTCCTCGCCTCACTGGCCGACGACTTCAACACGCCGCGCGCCTGGGCCGCGGTGTTCGAGATCGTCGCCGAGGGCAATCGCCGGCCGCTGGCAGGCGCGCATGATGCGCTTGCGGAGCTACTCGAACTGCTCGGTCTCGAATCTCTACTCGCGGCCGGGACTGACGCGAGCTCCGAGGCCGAAGCCCTCAATGCCGAGCGCGACCAGGCGCGCGCCGCCGGCGACTACGTGCGCTCCGACGAACTGCGTGACCGGCTCGCCGCGCTCGGGTGGGAGGTGCGCGACACGGCGGCGGGCGGTCAGCTGCGCTCGCGAGACTGACGTGAGCGGGGGCGCGGGCCAGGTCATATACGGGCGCCAGCCGGTGGCCGAGGCAAAGCGAGGCCGGCGCGATGTTCGCCGTATCTGGACCGCCGACGACACCGGCGCCGCCGAGCTGACTCGGCTCGCCGGCTCGCCCGACCACCAGGGAATAGTCGCCGAGGTCGATCCCTACCCATACGCGGACCAGGCGCAACTCGTGGTCGCGGCCGATGCCCTGGTCGTCGCCCTTGATCAGGTTCAAGATCCGCACAACCTCGGCGCGGTCGCGCGCTCGGCGGAGGTCGCCGGGGCCGCCGGGCTCGTCATTCCCGATAGGCGCTCGGCCAGCGTCACGGCAGCTGCCTGCAAGGCGTCGGCGGGTGCGCTCGAACACCTCGCTGTCGCCCGGGTGGCGAACCTCGCTGACTGGCTCGCCGCAGCCAAGGACGCCGGCGCGTGGATCTACGGCGCACGGGCCGATGCTCCCGAGCCGTACACGCGGACCGATCTCACCGGCAAGGTTGTGCTCGTTCTCGGCAGCGAAGGCAAGGGCCTGCGGCCCAGAGTTGCCGAGAGTTGTGACGCTCTCATCTCGATCCCGCGGCGGGGGAGGGTCGGCTCGCTCAACGTTTCAGCGGCGGCCGCGGCGATGCTGTTCGAGGCGGTGCGCCAGCGCCAGGCGGCTTCGAATTAGCGCCTTCGGGCGAGCAACGCACAAGCAGCGGATGGAAGCTCAGAGCTGCAACCGATCCTGCAAATTGCTCAAGCAGGTTGACAGAACTATGTAACGGCGCATACACTGCGCTACATAACGGTGAACTAAAGGTCGAGCTTCGGCCCACAGATCACTCAGAGGAGAGGGCGCCTTTACGGGAGGTACGGGCGCCACAGGTTCCAACCATTTCCAACCAATAGATGGAGGACCGGTGGCCCTACCGACCCAATCGACAGCTACGACCATGCCTGCGACCGCGGCGGCTCAGCGATCTCGTGGGACTAACTCTCGACCAGAGCTTGAGGATACGTACCTCGTTGCTTTGGCAAAACGCGGCAGCGCCGATGCCTACGAGCGCCTGATCAAGCGCTACCGCGGCTTCGTCCGGCTCAAGGCCTCGTCGTACTTCTTACTCGGAGGCGATTCCGAGGATCTGATCCAGGAGGGCCTCGTCGGCCTCTACAAGGCGATCCGTGATTTCCGCACCGACCGTGAGTCGAGCTTTCGCAACTTCGCCGAGCTCTGCATCACGCGTCAGATCATCACCGCGGTCAAGACCGCCAGCCGCAACAAACATGCGCCGTTGAATCAATACGTCTCCTTCGCGCAATCGCCGGCGGGAGCCGGCGAGGCGGTGACGACGCTCGAGGACATCCTTCCCGGGCCGATCTCCGACCAGCCCGCCGAGCGGGTGATCGCAAGCGAGGAGCTCTCAGCGCTGGTCTCGTGTCTTTCGAGCGTGCTCTCGGAACTCGAGAGCGGCGTCCTCTCGCTCTATCTCGACGGTCATTCGTACGAGCAGATCGGCGAACGGCTCGAGTGCGATACGAAGACGGTGGACAACGCGCTTCAGCGCGTCAAGCGCAAGGTCGCGTCCCATGTCGGCGGCCGCGCCGTGCTCGTCTAGGCCACAGAATCGGGCCACTTCTCTGGTCGCCGCGGCGTGAAAGCGCCGCGGCGATCGAACTTTTTCTCCACTGAGGCTTGTCCCATTCGGAGTGAACAGCGTTACGACATGGCCTTGGACATCGACGGTGAACTACCAAGGGCGCAGTGCAAGACGGGTCGCCTACGTGATGGGACGGCGCGGTTCCGGACCAGCAGCGCCCGGACGAACACGAGGACGGTGTTCACCGGCGACTATCGCGGCGACGCTGAGCTGTTTCTTGTCTATTGCCCGGACAATGACCGGACATATGCTGTGCCAGTGACGACGCGCCCGCGTACCTGATGTGTCAGCGTCTCGAGCCATCTCGAAATGGCCAAAGCGTCGGGACGCATCCGGCCGAGCGTTATGAACTGCCCGGATAGCTCAACTGGTGGAGCACCTGATTTGTAATCAGGAGGCTGTGGGTTCGAGTCCCACTCCGGGCTCTTGGCGGCGAGCGACCCAGATTTCACCTGGCGCGACGGCGAGCGCACGATCCGTTTTCGCGCCGGCGTTGTCT
>JBKJXG010000162.1:0-2638 GCA_046716525.1 Solirubrobacterales bacterium | reverse complement strand
GCGGCGAGGTCGCCGATGCGCGCTGGCTGCCGACGCCGGTGCCGTTGACCTCGACGGCTGCCTCGCGAGCGGATTCGAGCACGTTGCGGGTGGGGATGCTGGGCAATTTCGCGCACTCTTCGACGATCGGGTCGGCCAAGCAGATACTCGCCTCGAAGCTCGTCGACGATCCGCAGCTCAGTGTGGTCTTCGCTGGATGGGGCTCGGAACGTTTCGCCGGTGGCCCGGTAAGCGTGCTCGGAGCCGTGACTCGCCCTGAGGATTTCTACGCGCAGATCGATTGCGTGATCGCCCCCGTGGCGGGAGGCAGTGGGATCAAGTGCAAGCTTGCGGAGGCACTGGAGGCGGGCCGGCCGGTGCTGACCACCGCGCTCGGCGCCTCCGGGTACCCGCCGCTGCTGCGACGCCACTTCTGCATCGGCGAGCCCGAGCATCTCGATGCGGCGAAGGTGAGGCTTGCGATCAGCGAGTTCGACGCCGGGCTCGCCAGAGCCGACGCAGATCGTGTTCTCGGCTGGCAGACGGTGACGGCCGAGTACGCGAGGTCGGTCGGCGTCGAGGCATAGTCACGGCGCGACGCGGTCGAGCACCGCTTGCCATCGCGGCGCCGCAGCCTCGGCGGTGTAGTGGCGTGCGATGACGTCGTCCGTATGGCTGAGCTCGCGCCGGCTTTGACCACCACCGCCGCTCGCGAACCAGTCGCCGAGCCCCCTCGCGAGATCGGCGACCGTGCGGGGCACGACCATCAACGGGTCGCCGAAACGCGGGGCGAGATCGTCGATCCCCCCTCCGGGGAAAGCGAGCACCCGCGCGCCGCAGGAAAGGGCCTCGAGCACGACGTTGCCGAAGGGTTCGGGACGAAGCGAGGGGACGACGACCAGTGCCGCGCGCCGAAACCACCGCCGCGGATCGGGATCGAAGTCGGCCAACGTCCACCCGTTGGCAGCGCATCGCTCGCGCAGCGCGCGCGCCGCCTCGTGGAAAGGGCTACCCGCCCCTTCGGCTCCGAGGAAGGTCAAGGAGGGGGAATAGGGCACGTCGCGAAATGCGCGCCCGAACGCGTCCGCGAGGATGCCATGGCCCTTCCATCGATTGAGGCGGCCGGCGAACAGCACACCTTCTCTGCTCTCGTCGCCGCTGCGGGTCAGCCACTGCGGTTCGAGCCAGTTGGGGCAGATCTCCGTCACGCTCGGCGCACCGGCGCACGCCGCCCACCGTTCGCCGACCCCGTGTGAGACGGCGACGACCTGTGCCACCCTGCGCCCGTGATACCGAACGAGCGCTCGGTGCCTGGCGCTTTGCGGGTCGATCCATTCGCGCAGCACGAGCGCACGAGGAGCGCTGTCGCCGCGCCGCGCCAGGACCGCCGACGAGTTGTAGATCGTCAGGTCGATATTCGCCGGTGGCGCGTTTCGCGGGCTCGGGCGCAGGCCTGTCAAGCCGCGGCTCGAGGCGATCACGACCCCGCCGGCGGCCATCCGCAGGCCGCGGCGTTCGGCGAGCTGATCCATTCCGAGCGAGGGCCGCGACGCGGGCACGGTCAGGCTGACGTCGGCCCCGAGTGTTTCCAGCAACGTCGCCAGCCTGATCGCCGAGCGATCGGCGCCGAAGAGCTCGCGACTGGAGCAGACGAGCTCGACGTTCACGATCTCCGTCGCACGGCGGTTTCCGCTTGGCCGCCGCCGGCGATCTCTTCCAAGAGCTGCAGGTAGCGCCGGCACACGTCGTCCCACGAATAGCGCGAGCGGACGATCTCGCGACCGCGTTCTGAGAGCGCCCGTGCTTGCTCGGGCGAGGCGATCAGCGTCGTCAGACGCTGGGCCAGATCGTCGGCCGACGAGAAATATGCGTCGCAGTCGCCGAGCACCTCTCGATTGAAGCCGACGTCGAAGGCGAGGCTCGGCGCGCCCGCGCCGAGCGCCTGCAGCAGCGCGGGGTTCGTGCCGCCGACGGAGTGGCCGTGGAGATAGACGAGCGCATGCCGGAAGAGCTGGCTGAGTAGGCGTTGATCGGAGACGTGGCCGAGCCAGACGACGCGCTCGGACTCGTTCGCGAGCGCCTGCATCCGGCGGCTCGCCGAATCTCCGGGACGCGCCGATCCGACGATCACGTGGGTCGGCCGGGTCTGCGCCTCGAGGCTGCGAATGCCGTCGACGACCATCTCGACGTTGTTCTCAGGGACCAGCCGGGCGACGGTCAGGGCGTAGGAGCCAGGCTCGATCCCCAGCGGCGCCAGCGCGTCGGCGGCCTCGTCGGTGACGATCTCGCCACCGTAGGGGATGTAAGCGGGCCGCCTGCCGAGGTCGCGCTGCCAGATCTCGGCAATCGCGCGCGAATCGCTGACCAGGCTGGTCGCGACACGAGTCGCGACCCGAGCTCCGCCGCGAAATACCGCTCGCCCGAGCCGGTTCCACTTTCCGCGTTCCCATTCGAGCCCGTCGACGTTGACAGCTGCGGGAACGCCTGCCGAGCGCAGCAGCGGCAGCCAGTATCCGTTGGCGCAGTTGAGCACGAGAGCTGCGTCGAGGTCGCGCCGCCGTCCATCCCAGCACGAGCTGAGACCGTAGGTGAGCGTCGAGAGGTACTTGCTGTCGAGACCTCGGGTTCGCACGCATTCGGCACCGTCGACGATCAGCGG
>JBKJXG010000161.1:0-3887 GCA_046716525.1 Solirubrobacterales bacterium | reverse complement strand
GCCGTAGTCGGCGGCCCAGAACATCTTGGTGCGCTCGATCCGGTAGCCGTCGATCTCCTCGATGTAGATGCCGTGCTCCTTGGCGCCGCGTGTGAGCAGGTTCCGGATCACGATCCCGTCGGCGCGGTCGGCGCGGATGACCACGTCCTTGACGAGCACGGCCGGCTTCGCCTCGGGCCTCTTGCTGCTGTACTTCTTCGCCCCGTCGATGATCACGTCGACCGGGTTCGGCGTCGAGCCCTCGATCTGGAGGTTGCAGCGCACGCAGGGGCCGAGATCCGGGATCCCCTGGCGGCTCTCCAGCGGTGGCTCGGGCGGCGGCGCGTCGGGGACCTCGCGGCCCTGGACGTAGACCAGGTTCTGGTCGTTCGGACAGGTGACCTGGTAGCGATAGCTCGGCGTCTCGGCCCCGCTTGAATCCTGCTGGGTCAGCTCGGCGCATTTGGGATCGTTGAGCGGCTGCTGGCGCGACGTCGGCTCGGTGTAGCGGCCGGGCATGATCACGACGCGGTCGTTGTTGCCGGAAGCGAAGACCGCCGGCTGGACCTCGGTGTATGAGCATTGCTTGGCAAGACGCTTGTTCTGGCCCATGGTCTTCTTGGCCCGTGCATCCGAGAGAACCTTCATGGGCTTGCTCGGGCGAGTCCGCAAGCCCTTCGTCGTCATCGTCTTGAGCGACTTGCGCAACAGCGCCAGCGATTTTGCGCCCTTGCTGCCCTTGCAGACAACGCGAACGTCGCCGACGCCCTTGCCCTTCACAGCGCTCCCGAGTGAGCGTGCCTCCGGCACTTCGCCGCCGGCGGGCGGGCTGACGGAGGTGTCGGGGGCGGGATCGGGCCAGTAGGACGGCCGCTCGAGGTGGGCCAGCGCAAGCGCGGGCAACGCGAGCACGCACAAGACGATCGCCAAAACGAGGGTGAAGCGGCGCATCCGACTTCCTCTCTCGAGCTTTCCCACTGCCACGACGCCGCCAGCCTAACACTGAAGGTGCGAGCCGGGCGGCACGTTGAGACCACCGGCCGTGATCGGCCCTAAGCTCAACTCGTGCGCGAGCGTTTGGACTTCGACTGGCTGGTGATCGGCTCGGGCTTCGGCGGCAGCGTCGCGGCGCTGCGATTGGCCGTGAAGGGCTACCGGGTCGGGGTGCTCGAGTGTGGCCGGCGTTTCGGCGACGAGGACTTCGCCAAGTCCGCTTGGCAGCTGCGCCGCTACTTCTGGATGCCGCGGATCGGCATGCGCGGGATCTTTCGCCTGACCGTGTTCAAGGACGTCTTCATCGCCTCGGGCAACGGGGTCGGTGGCGGCAGCCTCGGCTACGCGAATACGCTCTATCGCGCCCAACCCGCCTTCTTTTCCAACCCGCAGTGGGACGGTCTGGCGCAGTGGGACACCGAGCTTGGTCCCCATTACGACACGGCCGAGCGCATGCTCGGGGTCGCTGACTTCGAGGGGATGACGCCGGCCGACGCGCTACTGCGCTCCTACGGCGAGGAGATCGGAGTAGGCGACACCTTCAAGCCGACCCGCGTAGGCATCTTCTTCGGGCCGGCGGGAGAGCAGGTCGCCGATCCCTATTTCGGCGGCGAGGGGCCTGCGCGAACCGGCTGCGTGCGCTGTGCCGGTTGCATGATCGGCTGTCGCTACGGAGCCAAGAACACGCTGGTCAAGAACTATCTGTGGTTCGCCGAGAAGCTCGGTGCCGAGATCATCCCCGAACGCCAGGTGACCGAGATCCGGCCGCTCGGCGGGGACGCCGACGGCTCACAGGGTTATTTAGTCAGCACCGAGCACCCGGGCGCGTGGCTGCAAAAGCGCGAGCGGGCGTTCACGGCCGGCGGTGTCGTCGTCGCAGCAGGAGCCCTCGGCACCAATCAGCTGCTTGCCAACTGCAAGCACGGCGGCGCCCTGCCGCGCATCTCCGACCGCCTCGGACACCTCGTGCGCACCAACAGCGAATCGATCCAGGCGGTGACAGCGCTCGGTGGCCGCCATGACTTCTCCAAGTCGGTCGCGATCTCCTCGAGCATCTATCCCGATCCCGACACCCACATCGAGGTCGTCTCCTACGGTCGAAACGGCGATGCGATCAGTCGCCTGTTCACGGCGATGACCGGAGACGGCACCCGAGTCACACGTCCGATCAAGTGGCTGGGGGCATTGCTGCGCCATCCGCTGAGGACGGCGCGGCTGTTGCTGTGGCCGTTCGGCTGGTCGCGACGCACGATTATCCTGCTGGTGATGCAGTCGCTCGACACGGCAATGCGGCTCGTCCCGAAGCGAAAGCCTTTCGGTCGCGGCGTTCGCCTGCAGACCGAGCAGGACCCAGCCCGTCCCAACCCGACCTTCATCCCCGCTGCCGAGCGCGCCGCGACCTGGTTTGCCCAGCAGACCGGCGGCGTCGCTCAAAGCGGTCTCACCGAGTCAGCTTTCAACATCCCGACGACCGCCCATATCCTCGGCGGCGCCGTGATTGGAGCGACCGCACGGGAGGGGGTGGTCGACTCGCAAGGTCGGGTGTTCGGCTACGAGAACCTGCTTATCACCGACGGCGCCGCGGTGCCCGCGAATCCCGGCGTGAACCCATCGCTGACGATCACCGCGCTGGCTGAGCGCACGATCAGCTTCGTCGAGCCGGCCGCCGACCGAGACCTGAATCCGCTGCCGGGCGCAGCGAGGGCCGCCGGGGCCGACGCCCCGCCGCCGCGGAGCGCTGTCTGAGGAGCCACGATGGCGGAGACGACCGAGGAGATGGCTGGGCGGGCGTTCGCGAAGGTGATCCCTGTCAGTGGGGCAAAGTGCGCGTTCGGTGAGGTGGGCTCGGCTGATGCCCGGGCGCATGGCGAGCAGCTCGCCGAGCTGACCAGCTTCGGACCGACGCAACGGGTGCGGCCTGTGGCGCGGGCATGGAAGGAGCTGGCCGACGAGCTCGAAGAGCGCGGGCTCACGACGGTCGCCGACCTCGATCCCGAGACCGTCGTCGCCTACGCCCACCGTCTCTGGATCCTGCCGCCGCCAACGTCGCAGCTCGCCTGAGCCGCAGCGAGGGGCGAGTTACTACGCCTCAGCCGTAGTAACTGTGTGTTCACGTGCTGGTGGGCGCCGCGACGTGTCCTGGCGTTCACCGGGCGGCGGCGATTGCGGCTTGGCCAAAGGCGATGGCGCCATCGTTGGGCGGGAGGCGTTGGGGGATGAGGACTTCGAGGCCACGTTGGCGGAGCTCGAGCGTGGTGCGCTCGAGCAGCAAGCGGTTCTGAAAGACGCCGCCGGCGAGGACGACGCGCTCGAGGCCCGCGTTGGAGGCAGCCAGGGCGCAGGCTGCCGTGGTGGCGGCGGCGAGTGCGTTATGGAAGCGGGCGCTGACCAATTCGACCGGCGCCCCAGCAGCGAGGTCGGCGGCCAGTGCCCCGATCGTCTCGCGGGCGTCGATGATCGCCGGCTCGCTGCCGTCGATCAGGCCCATCGGGTAGGCGGCGCGCTCGCCGAGATCGGCGAGCCCTTCGAGCTCGGTCGCGCCCTGGCCCTCGTGGCTGACCCGCGCTCGAACCCCGGCGATCGCCGCGACTGCGTCGAAAAGCCTGCCGACGCTCGTTGTCAGCGGCGAGTTGAGGCCGCCTGCCGCCAACTCGCAGACCGCGTCCCAGGCATCGTCTGCGACTTCGCCGCGGAGCCCCTGCGGGATCGGTGGCCGTTCGGAGCCGGTCGAAATGCCCAGCCATGAGCACGCCATCCGCCACGGCTCCCGAGTCGCCGCGTCGCCGCCGGGGAGGCGGACCGGGAAGAGCAACCCGGCGCGCTCGAAGCTGCGCAGGTCGCCGGTCAGGATCTCGCCGCCCCAGACGGTGCCGTCGGGCCCGAGCCCGGCGCCGTCGAAGATCGCACCGACCGCC
>JBKJXG010000160.1:0-4092 GCA_046716525.1 Solirubrobacterales bacterium | reverse complement strand
GCTTGCGACCCGTACCTCGGGACGATCGAGGCGGTGCTCGAATGCGCGCAGAACCTCGCCTGCGTCGGCGCCGAACCGCTCGGCCTCACCAACTGCCTCAACTTCGGCAATCCCGAAAAACCGCACGTTGCCTGGCAGCTCGAGCGCGCGGTCGAGGGGCTCGCCGACGTCTGCACCGAGCTCGATGTTCCCGTGGTCGGCGGCAACGTCTCGCTCTACAACGAGACCGAGAGCGGCCCGATCTACCCGACGCCGGTCGTCGGCTTGGTCGGCGAGCTGCCGGATGTCAGCCGGGCCGGTGGATTGGCGTTGCGCGAAGGGAACGCGATCGCGCTCTGCGGCCCTTTCACCCCGTCTCTGGCGGGCTCGGAGCTGGCGAAGCTTCGCGGCGAGCTCGGCCCCGGACTGCCTGCGATCGCGGTCGCCGCCGTCAACGCTGCGATCGCGACGGTGCGCCAGGCCGTTCGAGACGGCGCCGTTTCGGCCGCCCACGACATCAGCGATGGCGGCGTCGCCTGCGCGCTCGCCGAGATGGCTATCGCGGGCGGGGTCGGGGTCCGGATCGGCCTCGAGGAGCTCGCCGATCAGCGTGGCTGCTCGGGCGAGACAGCACTTTTCGGCGAGGGCTCGGGCGGGTTCCTGCTCGCGGGCGAGCGCGAGCAGCTCGAGGCACTGGCACGGGGCGGCGTCGGCGTCGGCGTGATGGTGATTGGAACGGCGTCGGGTGAACAGATCTCGATCTCCGCCGCCGAGGTGGTAATCGATGTCGCCCTCGACGACGCCGATCGCGCCTGGAGCTCGCTTGCCGGCAGGGTCGACGACGCTGCCCTGCATGAATGAAGCATTCGGGGGCCCATACCCCCCACGATCCTTCAGCCGGTGTAACGAACCCACCTGTATACGCGACATAGGGGCATGCGACGCACGCTTACGTTGGCGCTGATCACTGCCATCGCGCTGGGGATTCCGATGCTGATCCTGCAGCGGTGGGTCGCCGAGACTCGCAGCGTCGCGATCGTCTTGGTCGTCGCCTGGATCGCACTCGTCGGTGCCGTAGCGATGCTGCTCACCCGCACTCGCCCCGAGCTGCGCCGACCCGTGCTGGGAACCTGGGCCGCGGTTGTCATCGGCACGGTCGCCGTCGGCTGGTGGACCGGTTTTCGTGACACAGAAGTCATGGAGGACGTCGCGGTCGCCGGCACGCGCGCCTCCGCCGTCCAGCGCGAGCGGGCGCTGGGTGCAGACGCACCTGAGCCTCGTCAAAATCGTTCAGTCGAGCTCGCACGCGGCAGTTTCAGCGGCGAGGATGGGCATAGCGGGACCGGTACCGCAACGGTAGTCGCACAACCCAGCGGCGAGCGCCTGCTCACGTTCACACGGTTCGATGTCGACCCGGGTGCAGACGTAGAGGTTTATCTCTCGACGAGCAGCGATGAAGTTTCGGATCGAATCGAGCTTGGAGGGTTGAAAGGCAACGTCGGCGACCAGCAGTACGAGATCCCCGCCGACGCCGACCTGCGCCGTTACCCGAACGTTGTCCTGTGGTGCACGCCGTTCACGGTCCGGATCGCCGTCGCCACGCTCGACGCGTGAGCTCGCCCTGGCCGCCTGCTGCGGCGCCGTTGCTAGCCTTGCGGCGTGGACGATGTTCCGGACCGTGACGGTCCCCTCGACGAGTGCGGGGTGTTCGGCATCTACGCGCCCGGCCACGATGTCGCCCGTCTCAGCTACTTCGCGCTCTACGCGCTTCAGCATCGGGGCCAGGAATCGGCTGGGATCGCGAGCTGCGAAGGCGGCCACATCACGACTCTGCGCGAGACCGGCCTCGTCTCGCAGGTCTTCGACGAGCAAAAGCTGCGAGCGCTTGACGGCGACATGGCGATCGGCCACGTCCGCTATTCGACGACCGGCGGCAGCTCGTGGGAGAACACGCAGCCCGTATGGCGCGACGACGGTCGCGAAGTCGCCCTCGCTCACAACGGCAACCTGACCAACGCGGTCGAGCTCTACAACGAGCTGCGCGAGCGCGGAATCTCGTTTCGCGGCAGCTCGGATTCGGAGATCATCGCGGCGCTGCTTTCGATCGAGGAGGTGCGCCCGATCGAGAACGCCGTCGCCGCCGTGGTGCCGCGCCTCGAGGGCGCCTACTCGACGGTAGTCATGACCAAGCGCGCCGTCGTCGCCTTCCGCGATCCCCACGGCGTGCGCCCGCTGTCACTCGGCAAGCTCGGCGACCGTTACTGCGTCGCCTCCGAAAGCTGTGCCTTCGACATCATCGGCGCCAAGCTCGTGCGCGAGGTCGAGCCTGGCGAGGCGGTCTCGCTGACGGCCGACGGACTCGAGTCGCGCCAGGTGGTGCCTACCGGCCGCAAGGCCCACTGCGTCTTCGAGCACATCTACTTCTCTCGGCCCGACTCTCGCCTCGAGGGCCGCGTGCTGCAGGAGGTTCGGGGAAAGATGGGTGAGATCCTCGCTCGCGAGGCACCGGTCGAGGCCGATCTCGTGATCGCCGTTCCCGACTCCGGCAACGCCGCCGCCAACGGCTTCGCCCGCGCCTCGGGATTGCCCAAGGACGACGGTTTGATCAAGAACCGCTACGTCGCGCGCACCTTCATCCAGCCCGGCCAGGAACTGCGAAAGCACGGCCTGCGGATGAAGTTCAACCCGCTGCCGGAGATCGTCGCCGGCAAGCGAGTCGTCGTCGTCGACGACTCGATCGTCCGCGGCAACACGACGCGCCAGATCATCGGCATGTTGCGCGACGCCGGCGCCGCCGAGGTGCACCTGCGGATCTCCGCCCCGCCGATCCGCAATCCTTGCCATTACGGCGTCGACATGTCGACGCGCGAGGAGATGATCGCCCACGACCGCACCGTGGAGGAGATCGCCGCCGAGATCGGCGCCGACTCGCTCGCCTACCTCTCGCTCGAGGGCGTCTACGACGCGGTCGGAACGCCCCGCGAGGTGCATTGCGATGCTTGCTTCACCGGCGACTACCCGCTCGGAGACGACGGCGAGATCAGCGGCAAGTTCGCGCTCGAGGAGCTGCCCGTCGTGCAGACCGTCCGGTAACGCCGTGGGCATCGTGCAATCGCGATTGCGGGGAGAACTCTCCGCCGCCACACGCTAGAGACTCTGAGGAATGACCGATCTCGATCTCAACGAGGCGCTCGTGCGCCACTTCGGCCACGCCGGCTTTCGCCCGGGCCAAGAGGAGGCCGTGGAGGCTGCCGTGGTGGGTCGTGATGTGCTGCTGGTGATGCCGACGGGGGCCGGAAAGTCGCTTTGCTACCAGCTCCCTGCGCTCGTCTCCGGCCAGCTCACGGTGGTGGTCTCCCCGCTGGTCTCACTGATGACCGACCAGGTCGAGAGCCTCGGCGGGCGTGCCGGCCTGATCAACGCCCAGCGCGACGCCGGCGACAACCGGCGCGCTTTCGAGCTTGCGCTCAGCGGCGAGGTGCGGATGCTCTACGTGGCCCCGGAGCGCTTCGCGACGCCGGGCTTCGTCGACCGCCTCGCGGCGGCGGACATCGGCCTTTTCGTCGTCGACGAGGCGCACTGCGTGAGCCAATGGGGACACGACTTCCGACCGGAGTACTTTCGCCTCGGCGAGGTCGCGCGGGCGCTGCACGCCGATTCCACCTTCGCGGCGACGGCGACGGCGACGCCACAGGTCGCAAACGACATCGTTCGCCGCCTCGGCCTGCGCGAGCCGCTGCGGATCACGACCGGCTTCGATCGTCCCAACCTCTCCTATGACGTCGTCGCGACCGGTTCGGCCCGCGCCAAGCAGGCCGCGACCCTGGCCCTGTTGTCCGAAGCTGACGCGCTGCCGGCGATCGTCTACGCGGGGACGCGAAAGAAGACCGACGAGACGGCGCGCTGGCTATCCGGCGAGCTTGGCCACCAGATCCCGGCCTATCACGCGGGCATGGAACGCGGCGCGCGGGCCGAGTCGCAGCGCGCGTTCATGTCCGGTGAGACACCGGTAGTCGTCGCCACCAACGCCTTCGGGATGGGCGTCGACAAGGCTGACGTGCGGACCGTCATCCACGAGGTGGTGCCGTCGTCGCTGGAGGCCTACTACCAGGA
>JBKJXG010000159.1:0-4962 GCA_046716525.1 Solirubrobacterales bacterium | reverse complement strand
CGCCGGCTAGAATCTGCCTCATAGAGACTTAGATTTCTTGACACCTATCGCATAGAACCGTAGACTGGACGACAGATGCACCCAGACACGTTCACGGTCAAATCCCAAGAGGCGATCGCCGACGCTCAGAGGCTCGCGGCGAGCTTCCGCCACACCGAGGTCGCCCCGGCGCACCTGCTGCTTGCCCTGCTCGAACAGGAGAGCGGCTTCGCCCCGGCGGCCCTGCGCAAGGTTTCAGCCGATGTCGGCGCGATCAGCGACCGCGCCAAGGATGCGGTCGCCCAGCTTCCGCGAGTCAGCGGCGATGCCCCCGAGGTCACCTTCTCCGCCGCCGCCGTGTGGGTCCTTCAGCGCGCCGAGACGGAGATGAAGTCCCATGGTGACGAGTACATCTCGGTCGGCCACCTGCTCCTGGCCTTGGCCGAGAAGGGCTCCCCGGTTGCCGACCTGCTGCCCGACCGCGAGACGCTGGCCAGAGCGGTTGACGAGACCCAGGGTTCGAGCCGCGTTACCTCGCCCAACGCCGAGGAGATGGCGGAGGCGCTGGAGAAGTTCGGCCGAGACCTGACCGCCGATGCGCGCGCCAACAAGCTCGACCCGGTGATCGGACGCGACGAGGAGATCCGGCGCGTGATCCAGGTGCTCTCGCGCCGGACCAAGAACAACCCGGTGCTGATCGGCGAGCCAGGGGTCGGTAAGACGGCGATCGTCGAGGGCCTCGCCCAACGCATCGTCAACGGCGACGTGCCCGAGTCGCTTCGCGACCGGCGCGTGGTTGCGCTCGACCTCGGCGCCCTCGTTGCCGGCTCGAAGTACCGTGGCGAATTCGAGGAGCGGCTCAAGGCCGTACTCAAGGAAGTTCAAGACGCCGACGGGCAGATCATCCTCTTCATCGACGAGCTGCACACGATCGTCGGGGCCGGCGCCTCCGAAGGCGCAATGGACGCCGCCAACCTGTTGAAGCCGATGCTCGCCCGCGGCGAGCTGCGCTGCATCGGCGCGACCACTCTCGACGAGTACCGCAAGCAGATCGAGAAGGATGCGGCCCTGGAGCGGCGATTCCAGCCGGTGCTGGTCGGCGAGCCCGACATCAACGACACGATCGCGATCCTGCGCGGGCTCAAAGAGCGCTACGAGCGCCATCACGGCGTTCGCATCACCGACCCGGCGATCGTCGCCGCGGCGACCCTGTCGGAGCGCTACATCGCTGACCGCTTCCTGCCCGACAAGGCGATCGACCTGATCGACGAGGCGGCTTCGCGGTTGAAGATGGAGATCGAATCGTCGCCGGTCGAGATCGACGAGGTCGACAGGCGCATCCTCCAGCTGCAGATCGAGCGCGAGGCGCTCAAGGGCGAAAAAGACGATGCCTCGAAGTCGCGCCTCGACGCGATCGAAGCCGAGCTCGCCGAACTGAACGAGAGGGCGGCGGAGATGAAGGCGCGCTGGCAGGCAGAGAAGGAGGCAATCGACGCGCGCAAGGCGGCGATCGAGCGGCTCGACGATGCCCGCGGCCAGCTCGACCAGGCCAAGCGTGACAACGACCTCTAGCGCGCCGCCAAGCTCCAGTACTCAGACATCCCGGAGCTCGAGGAGATCGTCGAGGCCCAGGAGCAGCGCAGCCGCGAGCTCGACGAAGGCGGTGGCTCGCTGTTGACCGAGGAGGTGACCGAGGAGGACATCGCCGAGGTCGTCGGGCGCTGGACGGGGATCCCGGTCTCGAAGCTGATGGAGGGAGAGGTCGAGAAGCTGATCCACATGGAGGAGCGGCTGCACGACCGCATCATCGGCCAGGACGAGGCGGTCGAGGCGGTCGCCAACGCCCTGCGGCGCTCGCGCGCGGGCCTCGCTGATCCGCACCGGCCGATCGGCAGCTTCCTCTTCCTCGGTCCAACCGGGGTCGGCAAGACCGAGCTCGCGCGGGCGCTGGCCGAGTTCATGTTCGACTCCGAGCAGGCGATTGTCCGCGTCGACATGTCGGAGTACATGGAGAAGCATTCGGTCTCGCGCCTGGTCGGCGCCCCGCCCGGCTACATCGGCTACGAGGAGGGTGGGCAGCTGACCGAGGCTGTGCGGCGCCGTCCCTACGCGGTCGTGCTGCTGGACGAGATCGAGAAGGCCCACCCCGACGTCTTCAATGTCCTGCTGCAGATCATGGATGACGGCCGCCTCACCGACGGCCAGGGCCGCACGGTCAACTTCACCAACACGATCCTGATCATGACCTCGAACGTCGGCTCGGACCGGATCACCGGCGCAATGGTCGACGAGGGGATCCGCGAGCAGATCGAGCAGGTGCTCGCCGCGACCTTCAAGCCGGAGTTTCTCAATCGTATCGACGACACCGTGATCTTCCACCGGCTCAGCCGCGAGGACATCAGCCGCATCGTCGAGCTCCAGGTGGACCTGCTCGCCGGACGCGTGAACGAGCGCGGGATCGAGATCGAGCTGACCGACGAGGCGCGCACGCTGCTCGGCAATCTCGGTTACGACCCGACCTATGGCGCGCGGCCGCTGAAGCGAGTGATCCAGCGACAACTTGTCGACAAGCTCGCAATGAAGCTGCTCGAGGGTGAGTTCAGCGACGGCGACATCGTCCGGGTCGATGCCGCCGATGGCGAGCTCCTCTTCGTCGCCAAGCGAGGCGCGGACGCGCCGGCCCCAGCCGCTGCCTAGTCACCCGCCGCCGTGGCCGCTCTAGGCTGCCTGCGATGCGAATCGGGATCTGCGCCTACTGGTTCAATCGCGGACAGGGCGTGGTCGCCCGCCAGCTTCGCTCCGCTCTCGACGACCTCGGTCATCAGACGTTCGTGCTCGCCCGGCCGACTCGCGGCAAGAACATTCGTCCCGCTTTCATCGACCACTCCGGCGTTTGGGACCAACCCGATGTAACCGAGGCCTCCACATACGAGATCCCGATAGACGAGGTCGTCGAATGGGGCGCGGAGAACTCGCTCGAGCTCGCGTTCTTCGATCAGAACTACGGCTTCGAGGCGATCCAAGCGCTGCGCGAAACCGGAGTCCGCACCGTGGGACGCTTCGTCTGGGAGCAATTCGGCGCCGAGCACGTCGAGGACGCGAAGCGGGCGCTCGACATCGTCTACTCGCTGACCGCGTGCGAGCAGGAGCGCTACGTCGGAATGGGTATCGACAGTCCACGCGTGCGCTGGGGAATTCACCCCGAGTTGCTTGGCTTCGCCAAGCAACGAACAACCAACGTTCCGCCAGGGTCAGAGGGGGGACTGCTTTTTTTCTATCCCGGCGGATTCCTGAGCAAGCGCAAGCCGGTGGCGGAGGTGCTGAAAGCTTTCAGACGCGTGAACGCGGACGACGCGCGATTGCTGATCAAAGGCCAGGTCGAGCGCGAGCTCGACCTGCTCGAACGGGGTGCGGCGCGGGATTCACGTGTCAAGGTTCGCCTCGAGGACCTGCCGACCGACGAGCACCTGCGGCTGTTTGCCTCAGCCGACATCTGCGTCACCCCGAGCCGATGGGAGGGGCTCGGCCTGCACCTGTATGAATCGATGGCGCTGGGGCTGCCGGTGATCACCAACGACAACCCGCCGATGAACGAGATCATCCGCGACGGCGAGAACGGGCTCCTGGTGAAGGCACGCCGCGCCGGCAAGGCGAAGTCGGGAATCCCGGCCTATCTGCCGCGGGTGCGTAGCCTCGGTGAGGCGATGAGCGCGACGACCGATGCCGACTATCTCGGACACCTGCAACGCGGCGTCGACGCCGCCCGCGAGCGCCTCTCGTGGGAGCAGACCAAGTCCGACTACGCGCAGCTGATCGATAGCGCGACGTGAGCGCCGAACCTCCCGTTCAGCGGGGCGAGCATTTGCTCGAACGCGAGCAGCGGGTGCAAGCTCCACTCGAAAGAACCTTCGACGTCTACTCCAACGCCTCGAATCTCGCGGTGATTACGCCGCCGTGGCTCGGCTTTCAGATCACATCGGAGTTGCCGATCGAGATGCGAGAAGGCGCACTGATCTCCTACCGCCTCCGCCTCCACGCGATACCGGTTCGCTGGACGACCAGAATCGAGAACTGGGATCCGCCGCATCGTTTCACCGACCTGCAGCTATCGGGTCCATATGCGCTCTGGCACCACACCCATGAGTTCGAAAGCGAAGGCGACGCAACCGTCATTCGCGACCGGGTCCGCTACCGGATCGGCTACGGGCCGCTGGGCACTGTGGCTCACCGGCTCTTCGTGTTGCGCGATCTCAAGCGGATCTTCGACTACCGTCGCGACGCGACCGCCGAGCTGATCGCAGGCGCGGCAGCAACCACCCGGCTTGCACGATCTCCCGCTACGTGAAAGAAAGAGGAGTGCGCGGCGTCAGTCGCGACAATCCCACCGAGGAGGAAGACCAGATGCCGACGTACATCATGCTGACCAAGCTCACCTCTGACGGCGTCAAGACGATCAAGGACAATCCCGCCCGCGTCCATGAGGTCAACAAGGAGGTCGAGCAGATCGGAGTCAAGGTCGTGAGCCAATGGGCGACGTTGGGGGCCTATGACTTCATCACCGTCGTCGAAGCGCCCGACGAGGGAACGATGGCCAAGCTCTCGATCGAGATGGGCTCGCGCGGCTCAGTCATGAACGAGACGCTGACCGCGATTGAGGCCGAGGAGTTCACAAAGTCTCTATGAGGGTCCTGGTCGTTGGCGGAGGCGGGCGCGAGCACGCGATAGTGCGCGCGCTGGCGCGCTCGAGCTCAGAGCCCGAGTTGCTGTGCGCGCCGGGTAACGCCGGGATCGAGGCCGATGCCCGCTGCCTCGACGCCTCAAGCGTGCCCGAGATCGTCTCGGTAGCCAGAAGCGAAGCATGCGATCTCGTCGTCGTCGGGCCCGAGGCACCGCTGGTCGACGGCCTCGTCGACTCGCTCGAAGCGGAGGGGATCGCAGCTTTCGGGCCCAGCGCCGATGCCGCCCAGCTGGAAGGCTCCAAGG